>JAPLDN010000315.1 GCA_026391755.1 Bacteroidota bacterium | reverse complement strand
GGACCTATACGACGGTCAATTGATTTCCTTCTAAAGACCTGATGTAATATGAAGAAGCCAGAAAAACTCAAGGAATTTTTTGCAACCAGCTGGGCTATTGATAATAAGTCAAGCATTTATGTGCTTACAATTATCATCACCATGCTGGGGATACTCTCTTACATAAATATTCCCAAGGAGCAGTTTCCCGAGATCGTCATCCCGACCATCATTGTGAATACCGTTTACCCGGGAACCTCCCCGGAAGATATGGAAAACCTGGTGACCAGGCCCATTGAAAAGGAATGTAAATCGATCCAGAACGTTAAAAAGATTACCAGCAATTCCATTCAGGATTTTTCTTCGATCGTTGTGGAATTCACAACCAATATCCCGGTTCCGGAAGCAAAACAGAGGGTTAGGGATGCCGTTGACAAGGCAAAAACAAAACTCCCTAACAACCTGCCGAATGATCCTGATATTGCTGAGGTTGACATTTCTGAGATCCCGATTATGAATATCAACCTTTCCGGAGATTATGACCTGCAGAGGCTGAAAAAATACGCCAAGGATGCCCAGGATAAAATTGAGACCCTTCCCGAGATCACACGCGTGGATATTGTAGGCGCCCTGGACCGCGAAATCCAGATAAATGTTGATATGTACAAGATGCAGGCTGCCTCTGTTTCGTTCAGGGATATCCAGAATGCAATTGCGGCTGAAAATGTTACGGTCTCTGCAGGCACCATCACGAATTACGGATTAAAGAGGACCCTCAGGGTCACCGGGCAGTTCAAGTCGCCCGAGGAGATCAACGACATCATCCTTAAGTCATCCAGCGGAGCTACGGTATATATCAAGGACATTGCCGAAGTGAAGGACTCATACAAGGAGCAGGAAAGTTTTGCACGCTTTGAAGGCAAGAACGTGATCACCCTCAATGTCATTAAAAAGAGCGGGGCCAACCTCCTGAACGCCTCCGACAAGATCAAGGACATTATTAAGGAGATGAAGAAAACTTCCTATCCTCCTGATCTGAAAGTTGAGCTTACGGGTGAACAGTCGAGATTCACCAGGAGCACCCTCGAAGAGCTGAACAACACTATCATTATCGGATTTCTCCTGGTAACCGTTGTGCTGATGTTCTTTATGGGACTGAATAATGCTTTTTTCGTGGCTTTGTCGGTTCCTCTTTCAATGTTTGTGGCCTACCTCGTGATGCCCGGGCTTGGATTCACCATGAACATGATCGTCATGTTTGGCTTCATTTTTGCCCTCGGTATCATTGTTGATGATGCCATCGTGGTCATCGAAAATACCCATCGTGTACACCGGCATATTCCCGATATAAAATCGGCAGCGAAATATGCCGCCGGGGAAGTTTTCCTTCCTATTCTTTCGGGGACGCTTACGACACTTGCGCCATTTTTCCCCCTGGTATTCTGGCCGGGTATTGTCGGCAAATTCATGCATTACCTCCCTGTCACGCTGATCCTGACACTCTTTGCCTCGCTTTTCGTGGCTTATATCATAAACCCGGTTTTTGCGGTTACTTTCATGAAACATGAGTATGACGGTACGGAATATAAAATTAAAAGGAAGCCCTTCCTGGTAAGCAGCATACTGCTTACCGCCTTTGCATTGCTTTTTTATATCGCCAGGGTTTTCACGATGGGGAACCTGCTGATGTTTGCCCTCATCCTGAATGTGATATACAGGCTTTGGTTGAAAAATGCGATCATAAAGTTCCAGAGTGTGTTATGGCCTGCTGTCCTGAATTTCTACGAAAGGCAGTTGCGATTTTTCCTTAAAGGGCGCAATCCTTATTATCTTTTTGGAAGTGTTATTGCTCTCTTTATTTTTACCATGTTCCTTTTTGGGTCATTCAAACCCCAGGTGTTGTTCTTTCCGAACAATAACCCTGCAACCATCTTTATTTACGTTAAAATGCCGGTCGGGACCGATCAGAAGGTAACCGATTCGGTGACAAGGATTGTTGAAGGCAGGGTTACCACCATACTTGGCAAGGACAACCCGGTCGTGGAATCTATTATTGCGAATGTCGGCCTGGGTGCAGGCGAAAGTTTCTTTGACCGTTCTGTCTCTCCCGAAAGGGGCAAGGTCACGGTGAATTTCGTCGAAAGCAAAGACAGGCACGGGATAAAGACCCTCGATTACATGGACCGGATCAGGGCCAATGTTCAGAATATACCCGGAGTCACACTTTCGGTTGAAAAGAACAAAATGGGACCACCCACCGGCAAACCCATAAACATTGAGATCACGAGTGAGAACATTGAGGATCTTATCACCGCCTCCAAGGAATTCCTCACTTACCTCGATTCTTTGCAGATCCCCGGGATTGACAAGCTGAGGTCCGATTTCGACGAAAGCAAGCCGGAGATCGTTATGGATGTTGACAGGATCAGGGCCAACCGTGAAGGGATCAGCGTAGGGCAGATCGGGATGGAACTCAGGACTGCCATTTATGGTTTTGAAGCATCCAAGTATAAGGAAGATGAAGATGAGTATCCCATACAGTTAAGGTATTCCGAAACCCAACGCAAGAACATCAATAATCTCATCAATGCCAGGATCACTTACCGTGACATGACTTCGGGACAGTTAAGGCAGATCCCTATTTCGGCTGTTGTACAGGTAAATTACCGGGACACTTACGGAGGGATCAAGCGCAAAAACCTCAAACGGGTGATCACACTTTCATCGGATGTGACTTCGGGTCATACCGCCAATGAGGTCATCTCCAATATAGGGGCTGCTTTGAAGACTTATAACCTGCCCAAAGGAGTGGAGGTAAACTTCACCGGTGAAAGGGAAGACCAGGCCGAAACGATGGCTTTCCTGGTCAATGCTATGATCATTGCACTCGGGCTGATCTTTTTTATCCTGATCACGCAGTTCGGAAGCCTGAGCAAGAGTCTTATTATTCTGAGCGAAGTAATCTTCAGTATTATCGGCGTATTTATAGGGATGGTCATATTCCATATGCCTTTCGTCATCACCATGACAGGTATCGGGATTGTCGCTCTGGGAGGTATAGTGGTGAGGACCGGGATCCTGATCGTGGAATTTGCCGATGTTTTGAAAGCCCGCGGGAATTCATACCGTGAGGCCATCGTCGGTGCCGGGAAGACCAGGATTACACCTGTCGTGCTTACCGCAACTGCAACCATGCTTGGGCTGGTTCCTCTTGCGGTAGGGTTCAACATCAATTTTGTTACCTTGTTATCTGACCTGAATCCTCATATCTGGGTCGGGGGTGACAACGTGACCTTTTGGGGCCCTCTTTCATGGACGATCATCTTCGGCTTAAGCTTTGCCACATTCCTTACCCTGATTTTCGTACCAGCCCTCTTGCTGATCGATGCACAAGCCAGCGTAGGGTACAAACGGAGAAAGGACTTGAAGAGGATGAAGAAACTGATGGCTGCCGGGCATTGACCCGCGTTAAGTGATGAGTGATGAGTGATGAGTGATGAGTGATGAGTGATGAGTGATGAGAAAAAACTCATGGCTCAAGGCTTACAATTTACAACTCTTGGCTTTCGGTTAACAACTCATGGCTCCTGACTAGAATTGTTCCAGCAGCTTATTCAGCCTCGTCTTCTGGCTAAGAACGCCGAAAATTGACTGCATGTAGTTATTGTTTGCGGTCAGAAACTGTGAATAGCGCTGGTTAAGATCAGTGCTTGAAGCAAGTCCCTGGCGGTACTTGGTCATGGTTTTAGTATAGATCTTCAGTGCAATGTCAAAACCTTTTTTCTGGTTCTGATAGATCGCAAAAGCATTGCTGAAATCTTTTCTGGCAGTCTCTACCTGGAGTTCCAGTCCAACCCTCATCTTCTCATCAGTAACTTTTGTTTTCTCCACGTTCAGACGGGCCTGGTCAACCGAATATTTCCTGCTCCCGCTGCTCCAGATAGGAACCTGGAGTTGTAAACCCCAGTTTGTCGTCCTGTACCACGGCTGGTAAGACTCAAAAAAGTTCCAGTCACTTCTCTGAGCACTGGCTGAAATACCCAAAAAACCAGCTAAAGTGGGATGATATGCGGTTTTTGCAAGTTTGAACTGCATCAAGGTAAGATAATCTGACTTTTTCAACAGGGTGTAATCGATGTTATGCTGATAATCAAATGGCTGGTTGATCAAAGCATCACGGTCAACCTGGGCGAGGAAGTAATTCAGATCATTCGTCAGGGTCATTTCCTGGTTGTCTTTCAGCCCGACAACAAACTTCAGATTAGCATAAGCAACATTCCTGCTGCTCCTGGCATCTGTAAGCTGGGCTTCCAGGTTCGACCGGTTCAGATCGGCCTGGTCCACATCTATATCTTCAATAAGACCCTGTTCCTGGGCTTTACGAGCTTCTACAACAAGCCTGCTGACAACAACATAGGTAGAATCCAGTATCTTGATCGCTTCATCAGTAACAAGTAGCATATAATAAGCATTGGCTACCTGGTCACGGATGTCCACCTTGTCTTTCAGGTTTTTCTGCTTTGCCGTTGCTAAATATGCCTTGGCAGTTTGCAAACCAACAAGATATTGTCCGCTGTAAACAAGTTGCGTTAATGTAGCTTTAGCTGTTAAATTATATTTTGTTCCCATTTGTAATGGAAACAAAGTTCCCGGCTGACCAATAAATTCACCAGGGATGAGCATTGTCGGGATGTCAATATAGTCCATATAATCCATTTCGCCGTTCACCTGCGGCAGTCCGATGGCAGTATTCTGTTTGACCATCTTACCTGCAATCTTCACATCGGTCGCAGAATTCTTCAGGTCATAATTATTCTCATAAGCATAATCCTGTGCCTGCTGAAGAGTAAAGGATACGGTTTGTTTAACCTGGTTTTGAGCAGTGAGGGAAATAGATTGAAAAGGCAGTAACAGCAATACACTACAAAACATTTTATTGAAAAAGGAACCCATGGTTTAGACGAATTTTTTATAAGTTCAAATTGATTTTTTTTGCTTCATAATAGGCAAGTCCCGCTTCAGTAGCTATACCGCGGATGAAGTTATCGATCATTACATCAAACAGGGTTCTGAATGAGAACTTCTCGGCGGGGAAGAACTCGGGATTATGAAGATCCATCAGCCTTCGGATATATAAGCGGGCAACCAGTTCAACACTCAGATCGGTCCGGTACATGCCCTGAGCTATTCCCTTGGTGAGGTTTACCTGGATTTTCTGAAAAATAAATTCAATCCGGTCATCCATATGCTTATGATAGATCTCGGGAAAGTATTTTTTCAGGTCAAAGGTCATTGAAGGGCTTATATCCCTGAAATGCTCCCCTAACTCCTTGCTTACGATGAGAAGAATATCAATTGCATTAATCCCTTCAAAATCATACTGGTCAAAAATAACTTCAAAATTCCTGCGCTCAAATTCAAGCAACTTGCCAACAAGTTCCTGCTTGCTTGAAACATACTCGTAAAATTTCTTCTTGGAAAAGCCCAGATCCCTGCAAATATCATCTATGGAGACCGACCTGACACCGTATTTATAGAAAAGTTCTCTTACCCTCTCCAGTATGTCTTTCAGTGTGTTATCCATGGATCAGACCTGGTTATTAATAAGGCTGTTATGAATCTGCAAAGATAGGAAATTCCGGAATTAAGAAACAAAACACTTACAAAAAGTTTCTTAATACCCTATTAAAGCATGGGATCACAGGCTTCGCAGGTTCACTGTGAATTAGTACATTTGAAGACAGAAAATACGGACAATGAAACAAATAATACTTTGCCTGATCTTAATTCTGACCGGTTCTTCCGGTTTTACGCAGCAGGACTGGCAAACCTGGTACGAACGCTCGGGAGGGACAGAGACTCCAAGATATGAACAAACCATAGATTTCTGCAAAAGGCTGGCTAAGGCTTCGGTTATGGTTCATTATACGGGTTTTGGGAAAAGCGCCCAGGGCAGGGATCTGCCTTTGCTTATCATTGATAAAGAAGGCCTTACCGACCCCTCTGCCATACGGAAAAAAGGCCGGGTGATACTGTTGCTGCAGGCCTGTATTCATCCTGGCGAGAGCGAAGGGAAAGATGCCGGCCTTATGCTGGTAAGGGATATCGTGCTAGGCCATCCGGCAAATACGGTTCATAACACATCGGTTTACGGGCATAAAACCAATATTGCCAGTCTGAAAAGCCTGCTCGACGGTGTTTCCATTGTTTTTATACCGATTTTCAATGTTGACGGCCATGAGCGTTTCGGGCCATACAACCGTATCAATCAGAACGGGCCCAGGGAGATGGGGTGGAGGGTCAATGCAAACAACCTGAACCTGAACAGGGATTATCTTAAAGCAGAAACTCCCGAGATGCATGCCTGGCTTAAACTTTTCAATCACTGGATGCCCGAATTATTTATTGACAGTCATACCACCGACGGTGCTGATTATCAATATGTACTCACCTATATGATGGAAGTCTTCGGCGATATGGATGAAGGGTTAACAGGATGGGCCAATGACCGGTTTATCCCTGAAATGAAGGATCATCTTATGAGCAGTGGATTCCCTGCCTTTCCTTATGTTAATTTCCGCAGATGGCATGATCCCAAAAGCGGGCTTATCAGCAGTGTTGCGCCACCTATGCTATCACAGGGATATACGGCTTTGAGAAACAGGCCTGGCCTTCTGATAGAGACACATATGCTGAAACCTTACGATAAGAGGGTAGAAGGGACATATGAATGTATAAAAACATGCATCGAGATATTACAGAAGGAGGGGAAACATCTTCAGATGCTTGAACAGGAAGCCGATCGTTTCCTCGAATCGGGGGATTTCTTAAAAAAGCCCTTTCCGCTGCAGTTCGAGACCAGCATGACCGACAGCGTATTCCTGGATTTCCAGGGGTTTGAGTACAAGGCGGTTAAAAGTGAGATCAGCGGGGGGGAGTGGATACAATACAGCCATACCCCGGCCACCTTTAAAATTCCCTATTTCTCCACTGCCAAGCCTGTTATAAGCGTGAGCCTGCCCCTGGCCTACATCATTCCTGTTGAATGGGAAGGGGTCATCTCAAGGCTGGTACTTCACGGGGCCGCTATACACAGGATCACCAGGGACACGGTCATCAGCATACAGTCATATAAATTCAGGAACCCGAAATGGCAGCAGGCTCCTTACGAAGGCCACCATGCCCTTACCAATATTGAGTATGACGAGATCACCGAAACCCGCCTGATACCAAAGGGGTCGGCTGTTGTCACTTTAAGCCAGCAGTGCGGACGAATCATTCCTCATTTTCTTGAGCCGAAAGGCAACGGTTCTATGCTTTACTGGGGCTATTTTGATGCTGTTTTCGAGCAGAAAGAGTATGCTGAGAATTATGTGCTTGAACAAATGGCGTCAAAAATGCTGGGCGAAAACCCCTTACTGCGCAAGGATTTTGAAGCAAAGAAAGCCTCGGATACAATATTTGCCAAATCACCCCAGGCGATTCTCAATTGGTTTTACGGTCAGTCACCCTATGTCGACAGCCGTCAGAGGATCTACCCGGTAGTTAAGATCAGCGACACAAAACTGCTTGATGCCCTGCTTGGGATGTAGACTTAAACAACTATTATCCTGTTATTCCCGGGGATTATCCTTCCTATAACCGAGGCCATACCTTCAGCAGCGAGAACCGAGCATGCCAAGACTGCCTGCTCCTGAGGCAATGCGACCAGCAGGCCTCCCGAGGTCTGGGCATCGGCAAGAAGGACTTTTACCATTTCAGGGACCGAAGGAGCGCAATCCAGCATGCTGCTTACAAATTCGAGGTTGTTTATCGTTCCGCCGGGTATCATGCCGGCCACCGCGTAATCCCAGGCCGAAGAAAGTAAGGGAACTTTTTCCCAGCCGATCTCAGCGCTGAGTCCACCGGCCGAGAGCATTTCTTTCAGATGCCCGAGAAGGCCGAATCCCGTCACATCGGTGCAGGCGTGCACATCGAATTGCTTAAGAAGTTCGGCAGGCCTTTTATTCAGGGCCGACATGATCGCTATTGCTTCCTCTGCCGCTTCCCTGCTTGCATAACCTCTTTTGACCGCAGTGCTGATGATGCCTGTCCCCAGTGGTTTGGTAAGGATCAGCGCATCCCCGGCGCGGGGAGTTGAATTTCTCCAGATCTTAAGTGGGTGTATCTCCCCGCTGACAACCAGGCCGAACTTCGGTTCTTCATCCTCTATGCTGTGTCCGCCGATGATTGAAATACCCGCTTCGGCCGCTTTTTCTGTGGCCCCGAGGATGATACTCTGAAGTACTTCAAACGGTATCTTATTTTCAGGGAAAGCAACTATGCTCAAAGCGAAAAGAGGAGTCCCTCCCATCGCCCATATGTCACTGAGAGCGTTGGCGGCGGCGATTGCGCCATAATGGTATGGGTCGTCAACTACCGGAGGAATGAAATCTACAGTCTGGACAAGGGCTTTCTCCTCACTGAAAAGAAAAACAGCAGCATCATCAGAGGTTTCGGTCCCAACCAGAACATTTTTCCCAATTGCAGGCCGAATATTTTTCAGTATCTTTTCAAGCACCCGGGGCTTGATCTTGCAGGCGCATCCCAGTGCATGCGTATATTCGGTCAGCCGTATTTCTTTTAATGTGACTGCGGATGACATTCCGGTTTCAGCTCCGCTGGCGGGTTTGCTCTCTAATGGTAAGCCGGTTTCTTTTTTAACTGCGGATGGGCTTTTGGTTTCATAAACCTCTGCTGGTTTGTTTTCAGGTGAAAAACCAGTCTCGGGCTTCTGCCTGTTGCTATTGAAAATGACGCCTTGAATTTGCCTGCCTGAAATGATCTCCACCGCCCTGTCAATTTCTTCTGATGTACTCATCCTGCCTAAAGAAAACCTTATGGTTCCCAGGGCATAGTCCCTTGGTACATTCATGGCCATGAGCACGGCCGAAATGGTTTCAAGCCCTGCATGGCAGGCTGCGCCTGCCGAAGCCGCCAATCCTTTCCATTCATTCAGCAGTACCGAAGCATCCCTGTTTCTGAAGCCCAGGCTAAGGGTGTTGGGTAAGCTGTGTTCAGGATGGCCGTTAAGGCGGATCTCTTGGAAAACGTTTGCAATGCCTTCATGCAGGCGGTCACGGAGGGTTTGAATTGGATGCGGGATACGGGATGCGGGATTTTGTTCACTGTTCCTGGCTCCCGGTTCCCGGTTCACGATCTCTGCTGCTTTTCCCATTCCTGCAATCCCCATGATATTCTCGGTGCCGGCCCTGAGTCCCTGTTCATGATCGGCCCCGTGCATCATTTTCCAGAGCTTAATCCCCCTGCGGCAGAACAGGGCACCGACACCTTTTGGGGCGTAGAATTTATGCCCTGCAACCGATAACAGGTCTACATGCAACTTCAATACGTCAACCGGGATCTTCCCGATCGATTGGGCGGCGTCACAATGAAACGCAATGCCGTGTTCCCGGCAGATCATGCCGATCTCTTCAACCGGTTGAATTGTCCCCACTTCATTATTGGCATGCATGATACTGGCCAGGATAGTAGAAGGGCGGATTGCTTTCCTGAAATCATCAGGATTGACCATTCCAAAGCTGTCGACAGGCAAAAAAGTTATCTCAAATCCCATAGTTCCCAGGAACCTGCAAACGTCGCTGACTGCGGGGTGTTCCACTGCCGACGTGATAATATGACGGCCCTTGCCGGCATGGGCAAAGGCAAATCCTTTCAGTGCCAGGTTGTTTGCTTCAGTGCCTCCGCCGGTGAAAATGATCTCATCGGTATGAGCGTTAAGCATAATCGCAAGGGCCTGCCTGGCATTCTCAACGAACTGCCTTGCAATTATCCCTGATTCGTGGGAACTTGAGGGGTTCCCATAGACCTCGCCGAGGAATGGACGCATGGCTTCCGCAACCTCCGGGTCAAGAGGGGTCGTGGCATTATAATCAAGATAAACCGGTCTCATCTTTGCATTTCTTTAACGCAGCCAATATTGCTTTCGCATGAGCGATGGGGGCGTTCCCCTTGAGCTCAAGTCTTATAATATCCTTATTCGGCCTCTTTTCTATTGCTTTCCTGTAAGCTTTGTCATAATACTCCAGTACGGTATCGGCCACCATCCTGAAATCACTTTCCCTGAGTGACTGTATTGCCAGATTGTATTTCGTACCTCCGAGTCCCTCCCTGATCCTGGATAAAGCATCTGCCAGAAGGTCTTTGTCAAATCCTGCATATTCTGCAACCAGCCTGTTGATACGTTGACCTTTATCCAGAATAATCTCGACAAGCCGGCCCCTGGAGATCTGATCATAAACAGGAGGCGGAAGTGCAACTTTTACAATGCTCCTGCTTTCGTCCTCTATCCAGATCCGCCTTGAGAAATCCATACCCGCCCATATCCTGTAAAGCATATTCTCAAACTGTTCATTCCCAGGCTGCGGCCCCTGTCCCAGGGCGCCGAACACAGAGCCTTTGTGAGAGGCTAAATGTTCAAGGTCAATAACCTGCTCTCCCAGCCTTGAAAGCTCTTTTAGTATATCAGTCTTTCCGCAGCCGGTGTTTCCTCCCAGAACCACGATATTCGCCTTCCGATCAAAGGACTCACGAATGAAATGCCGGTAGGCTTTATACCCGCCTTCCAGAAGGGTAACCTGATACCCGGCCCTGGAGAAAACTTCCGACATCATTTCACTTCGCATTCCGCCCCTCCAGCAGTATAAAGCGACTTTGTCTGAGGGGACATTCTTTTTCAACTGATCCAGGTAGTGAAAGACTTTAGGAAGTGCAATATCCAGGCCTTTCAGTATGGCCGGTTCACGGCCTTGCTTCTGGTAAAGGGTTCCAACAGCCGCTCTTTCTTCATCCGTAAACAAAGAGACATTAACAGCTCCGGGAATATGCCCTGAAGCAAATTCGCCGGGGGAACGAACATCCACAAAACTATATGTTCTTTCAAGATCAAGAAAAGTGCCTGCACCGGTTTTTAATACCATGATTTCAGGGAAGCTGAATTTCGTAATACAAATCTACTATTTCAAACAGGATTATCGGCGATTCTGCCTTATTTTGTGACAGCATTCTGTCTTATCGACACCCGGTTTTCAGATGAGTTGCTCTGCAGAACAACAGTGGCATGGAATTTTTTCGTAATTTTGCAGTTCATTTATCCTGTTATCGTATGAGCGATTTTATTCATCATGAATGCGGGATAGCCATTCACCGCCTGCGTTCTATCGCAGATTCTCCAATCCAGGATATCTTCAGCAAGATCAATAAAAAGCTAAAGGATATTGAAGAAAGAAATCCACAGAACCTGCTTGATGTCCAATGGCTGAAGCAGAATGTAGATTTTATGGGGGAGTTATACCTGGGCCATCTTCGCTACGGCACTTTTGGAAAAAACTCCTCTCTCAACTTACATCCCTTTGTGAGGGAAAATAACTGGCTCACCAAAAATCTCGTTGTAGCCGGAAATTTTAATCTTACCAATGTAGAAGAACTTTTTAACAAGCTCATCGATCTTGGACAATACCCCATTGAAACCTCCGATACCATTACTATTTTGGAGAAGATCGGTCATTTCCTGGATGAGGAAAATGAAGAGCTTTACCGGAAATTCAAGGAACAGGGTTTTAAAAAACGCGAGATTACTTTTGAAATTGCGAGGCAGCTGAACGTTCAGAAGATCCTGAGAAAATCAGCAAAATACTGGGATGGAGGATATGTGATTGCCGGGATGTTCGGGCATGGTGATGCTTTTGTTATGCGCGATCCTTCGGGTATCAGGCCGGCTTTTTATTACAGTAATGATGAGATTGTCGTGGTTACTTCGGAGCGGCCTGTTATTCAAACTGTTTTGAATGTTGGCATTGAAACGGTGAACGAACTGAAACCGGGGAATGCCCTCATTATTAAGAAAGATGGCAGGGTAAGCGAGAAAGAGTTTACAAAACCTCTTGAGAAGAAATCCTGTTCATTCGAACGCATTTATTTCTCACGAGGTACAGATAAGGACATTTACCAGGAAAGAAAGAAACTCGGGAAATTCCTCACTCCGGGTATTCTTAATGCGATCGATCATGACCTTGAGAATACTGTCTTTTCATATATTCCAAATACCGCTATTGATGCCTATTACGGCCTGATAGAGGAGTTGGGGCAGTATTGCAACCGGATAAAAGCCGATCGCATTATCGGTGCAGGGAAGAACCTCAGCCGGGAAAAGCTTGAAGAAATCCTGAAACTGCAACCCCGGGCCGAGAAGGTTGCTGTGAAAGACCTTAAGCTTAGGACGTTTATAACACAGGATTCCAAGCGCGATGATCTTGCCGCCCACGTTTATGATGTGACCTGGGGAAGCATTCGTCCCGGGCAGGATAACCTGGTGGTCCTTGACGATTCAATTGTGCGTGGAACCACGCTTAAGCAAAGCATCATACGGATTTTAAGCCGGCTTGGACCAAAAAAAATCGTCATTGCTTCTTCAGCACCTCAGATAAGATATCCCGACTGCTATGGCATCGACATGGCGAAGATCTCAGATTTCATTGCATTCAAGGCGGCGATAGCCCTGTTGAAAGAAACCCACCAGGAAGGGATCATCAATTCGGTTTACAAAAAGGCAAAAGCCCAGCAGAACCTTCCAAAGGAAAAGATTGTTAATTATGTGAAGGAGATTTATGCTCCTTTTGCCCCGGAAAGAATTGCGGGTAAGGTTGCCGAATTGGTAACTCCGCCTGCATGCCCTTCAAGTGTGCAAATTGTTTACCAAACTATTGACGATCTTCACAAGGCTTGCCCCGGCCATACCGGCGACTGGTATTTTACCGGCGATTATCCTACACCAGGAGGAAACAGGGTATCGAACAAGGCGTTCCTTAATTATATTGAGGGGAAAAACGAAAGGGCGTACTAGCATCTGATATCTGATGTCAGATGACTGATATCAGATGGCTGATGTCAGATTTTATGTTCCAAAGCATCAGTAATTTTCTTCGCAATTGCAGCAAATTCCTCGTTTGTGAATTTCAGCTTTGGTTTGCGAAAATCCATATCGTACATGGTTTTAAGAGGTATCAGGTGAATATGGGCATGAGGTACTTCTAATCCGATAACAGTGATGCCTATCCTCTGGCATTGTACAACCTTTTCTATGGCTTTGGCAACCTTCTTTGAAAAATTCCAAAGACCGGCATGGAGTTCATCGTCCATGTCAAAGATGTAGTTAATTTCTTTTTTGGGAATCACCAGGGTATGGCCTTCCTGCAGAGGATTGATATCGAGGAAAGCAAGGTAATTTACGTCTTCTGCTATTTTATAGCAGGGTATTTCCCCGTTGACGATTCGTGTAAAGATGCTGGCCATTTTATCCGTTTTGTCTTGATATCTCAATGATTTCAAAAGCAACGACTCCGGCGGGAACAGTGATCTCCACTTTATCTCCGAGTATTTTGCCAAGCAAGCCTTTTGCTATCGGCGAACTTACCGAGAGTTTGCCGATCTTGATATTGGCCTCGTTTTCGGGAACCAGGGTATAGGTGACCAGGGAGCCATTGCTGGTATGTTTAAGCTTCACAGTAGAAAAGATGAGGACCTTGGTATTATCAAGTTTCTTTTCATCAATAAGGCGGGCATTGCTCAGTGTATCCTGGAGTTTGGATATTTTAAGTTCAAGCATAGATTGTGCTTCCTTTGCAGCAGCGTATTCGGCATTTTCCGAAAGGTCGCCTTTATCCCTTGCCTCAGCTATCTGCCTTGAAATGGAGGGTCTTTCAACCATGACTAACTGCTGCAGTTCGTCTCTGAGTTTCTGCAGGCCTTCAGGAGTATAGTATTTAATATCAGTCGACATAAGTTTCAGATTGAGATCATAATAAGGCAAAAGACCCTTTCAAAGGGTCCTTTGCGTGTAAAAGAATTTAAACGGGTTGTTCGAAAAGACTAAAAATTAAGTTTTAAGCCTACGCTATGAGTTCCTGCATATGGATTGCTGCTACGGTATGAATAATCTATAGCAATACCGCTGCCTTTTTCCTTATTGAAAGGAACGGATACGGTAAAGCCGCAATTCAGGCCGGTGAACACTGTTCCACGGTCGGCCAGGTTTGAATTGAACATCCCGCCCTGATATGTATACCCTGCACGAACTGAGAAGTAATACTTAAGGGCATATTCAAGACCCAGTACAAACTGGTCTTTTGTAAATGAGTTGGAAGTGAAGTTACCTGCCAGGGTGATCCTGTTAAGATCATTGATGTTAAAATCATAGGAGGCTCCGATTCTAAGAGTAGCCGGAAGTTCGTAGGAAGCCGAACGCTGTTCAACCGTGAAAAGGTCATTGTCGTTTCCATGGCTGGGAATAATACCACGGAAAGCAAGACCATCACCACGGAATTTCAGGTTTGAGCCGATGTTTTTTAATGCAACACCAAACTTGATCTGTTGTTTCTCTCCGGTTGTATAAAGAACGCCTGCATCGATAGCTACTGCCATGGCGCTTGCGTCGGCGATGGATTCGTTGATCAGTTTAACGTTCAATCCTCCGTAGATGCTGTTTGAGAATGCTTTTGCGTAGGAGAGGTTGATATTAAGATAACTGGGTTTGAATGTTCCTAAACCGCCCTGGGGGGAGTTTGTAGTAGTGATTGTGATTTCGCCAAAATTCATGGACATGAACGCGGCGCTAAGGACCCCGCCGCTTTTCCCCAGGGACTGGCTGAAACCAAAGGCCATCACATTAACCCCCGAACCGGATAACCAGTTTGTATAGGAAAATATGATTTCTGTTCCTTTAGTAAAGGCGGTACCGGCGACATTGGTATACAATGCTTCAAGGCCCTGGGTAGATGAGGTCCCGACGGAGCCCCAGCCTGAACTTCTGGCCCAGGGGTTGATCAGTAGTTCCGATGCACCGGCCTGCCCTGAACGGTCTTTATTACCGGCAGAGGCATGATAGGTTGGCAGGACAACCAAACCGACGAAGAATATTGCAATCAGAAGTCTGTATATATTTTTCATAGTTCTGAATTTTTTTGTTGTTATCATCATCTCAAAAATTTTAACCGTTACAGTGAGTTCAAGTCAACAGGTCGCAACATCCCGAACCATCGTATGGTTCGTTCGCCTAAGTCAGGAGATTTAACGTGAATCAGATAAACTCCGCCTGAAATAGGGATACCGGCAAAATTCTTGAGATCCCAATCAACAGAGGTTTTTGAATCTGTATTGATACCGAGTGTGGATGAACGGGGTTCAGCTATTCCGGATTTATCGACGTTAAACTGGCGGATCAGGGTGCCGCTGAGATCGAAAATCGTAATGGTGCATTTTGTTGGAAGATTGACAATTTTGATCCTGTTATCCAGCTGATTGCGTTCATAATCATCATACGCGTAATAAGGATTGGGAACAACGTTGATCAGATCCATATCGCTGCTTGCTTTGTCAGTGTTGTTCTTCCCGGTTGCAATTGAAGCTGTATTGAACATATATACAGGGTAATTTTTGTTGAGAGTATCTGTGGATCCCGACGGAAGTGGCAGTGAGTAATACCTCTGATAGGCCCTGTTCACGCGGATCTTTATTGTAACCTGGTTGTCCAGCCAGGGAACTCCATCCACCGAAAGGGGTAATGAGGTATAGATTGCGGTTCCAAAGATCAGCTTTTTGTAGATTTCCAGTGACTGGGAGAATTGCGTCGCAATGAATGCACCAGCGTCATAGGCAGGGAACGTCACTTCAAGAGGAGAAACGTTGATCTGCTTATGGTTCATAATATAGATATAGTGCTGACCGCCAAAAACAGGAGTTCCTGAAGGGCTGAAAATGCGTGATGTGGGATTGAATATCATATCACTTCCGTTATCAGCTCCAAGCCAGGAATTTTCACCGAAGATGATGTTAAGACGTTCACCGGTTTCAATGTTTATTGCATATCCCGGGAACCAGCTCATTCCTGTTGCATTAATGTAGTTCGAATTTTGCTGGGGGTTACTGCTGCTCACACCTGCGACGCCATCGACATTCACAGAAGGAGCATTTCTCATTGTAAAGGCCGGGGCATGTCCCTGTGAAAGCGCCGGGTCAGGGCAGAGTTCAACGACACAGCAACGGGTCCATTTTGACTTATCAGGAGTAAAAACGATGTCGACA
This sequence comes from Bacteroidota bacterium, assembly GCA_026391755.1. Taxonomy (GTDB): domain Bacteria; phylum Bacteroidota; class Bacteroidia; order Bacteroidales; family FEN-979; genus CAIRDP01. Next base: position 1,828 of record JAPLDN010000315.1, on the reverse strand, counting down.
CTGGGAATATCAGTAAGTGAAGTATAATTCCGTTTCTGTTCAAGAGAGTAAGCGGGACCCACCCTGTTCGGTGTTTGTTCTGCCCCTGCGGTTAAAACATAGGGGGCCCAGGTAGCGCCTTGAGCGGTGGTAAAAGTTTCTCCGTTGATAGTATAAGGAACACTAAGCGACTGGATCTTGCCAAGGCTCTTGTTCGGGTCCCAGGGACGCTTGTTCATATCATAATCATTATACTTGGAAAGAGCAGTGTTTGTTGTATAATATGTTCCTGCCCTGATCCAGTTTCTCGGGTCAGCCGGAACATCGTCATCGGGTACGCCGGCAAGCCATCTCTTGCTGCTGTCGGCATAGATGGCCGGGGGAGCCCAAAGAAATCCGTTAGAAGCGGATACCCCGGATGAATTGACTGAGTCACCGGGGTAAGGAACCTGGTTGATTGTTAAAGCAAACCCCAGATCAATGAAAAGAGATTCATACGGGTAGATGGTTGTGGTATCAGAACGGTATGATTTATAATTTGTCAGGTCAATCGCTGTCCAATGACCGAACTTGATATTTCTGTTATAAAATGGGTTCCCGGTTGGTCCGGCCACCATAGAATCAAGTCTCACCATGTATTTTCCGCTCGCAACATTAAGAGGGTCAATAACTTTAACAGCGACCGGTCCGTAACCTACCTTATACGTGGCTTTATATGCGATTGGATAGTCGGGGCTGCCATAAGTATTGTTTACTGAATCTGCAGGGGGTTTCATCATGATAGTATCGATCGTGCCCTGTGAAAGATCCAGGATCATACCACCATTGCCCTGTCCCTGGATACGAGTGATCACAGGTCCTACACCATAGGTGGAATTAACCACGGTACCGACTGGGATATGGGGAATTGCGGTATATGATTTAAGGTTATTACGTCCTCTCAGATACGGCTTCTTCTGTCCATCGAGCCCGGTAGGATCGTTGGGATTGTATTGCTTATAATTATTGTATGCATAAGCAATGACCATGTAATAATATTGCTTATGATTAATAAAAGTCGGATCTCCCTGTGAGAACAGATCGGTATTGAGGACGAAGGAATGCTGAATGCCTTTGTCGCTGCCGGTGACCATCACCTGGCCGGAATTTCCGCCGAGTGCAGGGTCATACTGCCAGTCAACCAGGGTTGTAACACCATTCTTGATATCGCATTGGGCAACCTGCCTGGCCTTGGTGGCATCGTCGAGGTCGGCAGCGGAAACGGTGGCATCCTTAAGCTGGAAGATCTGGTATCCTTCGAAATGATATAAGGAGTCATAACGTTTTGTAACAGTTGTCGGGGTTTGAATAGTGGGGTCGTATTCCTGGTATTTTTCCTGGTAGTTACTGCCAGCATCATTGGTCTTACGGTTTGTAAGGTAAAGAATAAGTTGCTGGTTGAGTTCTTCAATAGTAAGGTCGGGTGCATTGGGTCCGTTAAGAACTGCAAAACAGTTGTCGAACAGGGTCTGGCATTTATCATCTACCTGGCGGAGAAGTTCAACCGATTCAAGATTAGTACCGGAGATACTGCGGGCCCATGGGATACCGACGGTGATATAGTTACAGGCGCCCGGGAGAAGGGTAAATTCCCCGGCCGATTGCATGAACCGACGGTCTGATGGGTTATTACCTGCGGTTGCTTCAGTCCAGGTACCCGGCTTGTTCGGTTCAAGGCCATTTGTTCCCCAGAGGCAGGGGTCTGAATCGCCCGGGAACATGAAGTCGCAAACGGGGCCGTAGCCACCGCCGTTAAGCAGGTTGCCGTTTCCGCCGTAAACCATCTTTGTATTGTCAAGCCATATCCCTT
>JAPLDN010000220.1 GCA_026391755.1 Bacteroidota bacterium | reverse complement strand
GCCAGCGTGCATGGGTACATTATTCTGGCAGTATAATGATTGCTGGCCGGTGGTTTCCTGGTCGGCCAGGGATTATTATGGCGCCCCCAAGGCGCTGCACTTTTATTTGCAGAGGGAATTTAACGATATGCTGGTTTCGCCTGTAGTTGAGAAAGGAAGGCTAAGGGTTTATGTTATTTCCGACCGGTCCTCCCTTTGCAGGGGTCTTCTGAGAATACAGATCTGTGATTTTAATGGAAAAGTACTTAAAAACAGCACTAAAAAATTTACCATTCCCATGCGTACTTCTTCCTGTTGCTTCGATGTTGACTCAGTCTCTTTCATGAAAGGGATTAAACCTGACCAGATTGTGCTTAAAGCTGTTTTTCAAACTGAAGATGGCAGTAATCAGCGTTACAGCAACTCATATTATTTTGTTCCGGTCAAAGATCTGGCGCTTGAAAAAGCTATCATCACGAAAGAACTGATGAAAATTCCCTCCGGGTATAAGATCACCTTAAAAACTGATAAACTTGCAAGAAATGTCTGGCTGTCAACAGATATCAGGGGAAAGTTCTCGAAAAATTTCGAAGATATCAGTCCGGGTGAACCCCTGGAAATATTCTTCACAACATCATACAAGCAGAAGGATTTGCTTGATAAAATAAAGATCCGATCAATCCGGGACACTTATTAGACACTTATATGAAATACCTGCCAATTCTGGGAATCCTGATCTTTTCAATGGTTCTGCATTCCTGTAAAGAAGAGAAAAGGTCACCTTCAGGTTTCGTGGATCCCTTTATAGGAACAGGCGGTCATGGGCATACCTATCCCGGGGCAAGCCTGCCATTCGGGATGATACAGCTTAGCCCTGATACCCGGCTTGAGGGTTGGGATGGTTGCTCGGCATACCATAACAGCGATTCAGTGATCTATGGGTTCAGTCATACGCATCTCAGCGGTACAGGCTGTTCCGATTACGGAGACATTCTCGTCATGCCGGTCAAAGGCCAGTCGGTTCTTGATAATTATGGCTTCCGTTCGGGATTCAGGAAACCCACCGAAAAAGCCAGGCCCGGGTATTATTCTGTTGAGCTTGACAAGCCAGGCGTAAAGGCTGAGATCACTTCCACCCTCAGGACCGGAATGCACCGGTATGAATTTAAAGACCCTGCCGGTGCAGGGGTTGTGCTGGATCTCAAACACAGGGACATTGTGATCGATTCAAGGTTGAAAATTGTCGGCGCCGACGAAATAGAGGGAATGCGCACTTCCAGGGCATGGGCGTCGCGGCAAACCCTGTTTTTTGTCATCAGGTTTTCAAAGCCCATCTCGTCATGCAGGATACAGTCCATGGGAAAAGTTATTCCAAACATTCATGAAATCAGCAGTACCGATATTAAAGCGGAATTCGGTTTTGAACTGGGTAAAGAGGAACCACTTCTGCTGAAGATCGGGATTTCTGCCATCAATACCGAAGGCGCCAGAAATAATCTTGAAAAGGAAAATCCTGGCTGGGATTTTAATGCAATTGTGAAATCAGCATCTGACACCTGGAATAAGGAATTGGGGAAAATCACTGTTGAAGGCGGCAGCGCCGATCAGAAAACCATATTTTATACTGCGCTTTATCATACCCAGCTGAGCCCGAATCTTTACATGGACGCCGATGGACAATATCTCGGAAGGGATATGAAACCTCATACCGCTAAGGGTTTTGATTATTATACCGTATTTTCTCTGTGGGATACATACAGGGCGGAGCATCCTCTGCTGACACTGACAGACGGGAAACGTACAAATGACTTTATCAATACATTTCTAAGGCAGTACCAGGAAGGTGGCAAACTGCCTGTATGGGAGCTTTCTTCAAATGAAACCGGTTGTATGATAGGTTACCATTCGGTGCCGGTTATTGCAGACGCATACTTAAAAGGCATTTCAAATTACGACCCGGAACTTGCACTTAGGGCCATGAAGAACAGTGCAGAGCAGGATGAACTTGGTCTGAAATACTATAAAACCATGGGATATATTCCTTCAGACGAGGAAGGTGAATCCGTTTCAAAGACCCTTGAATATGCTTACGACGACTGGTGCATTGCCCAAATGGCGAAATCACTTGGTAAAACTGCTGATTATAACATTTTTATCCACCGCGCCCAATATTACAAGAACCTTTATGATCATTCTACAGGATTCATGCGTGCCAAAGCCAATTCAAGCTGGTTCACTCCTTTTGATCCGGCAGAAGTGAATTTCAATTATACCGAAGCCAATGCCTGGCAGTATAGTTTTTATGTTCCCCAGGACATTAGCGGTTTAATGAACCTCATGGGAGGCAGGGAGCAGTTTTCGGGTAAACTGGATTTTATGTTTGCTGCATCTTCGGCCACTTCAGGCAGGGAGCAGGCTGATATTTCAGGGATGATAGGCCAGTACGCTCATGGCAATGAACCCAGCCATCATATAGCCTACCTGTATGATTATGCAGGCCAGCCCTGGAAAACGCAAAAGCTTATCAACACCATATGCAGCCAGTTGTATAAAAATGATCCTGACGGTTTATGCGGAAATGAAGATTGCGGACAGATGAGTGCATGGTATGTATTCAGCGCCATGGGCTTTTACCCGGTAGTCCCGGGCTCAGGGATCTATGCCATCGGCACTCCTTTATTTCCAAAAGTTTCCATTCATCTTGAAAACGGGAAAACTTTTACCATCGAGGCAAAAGATATCAGTACGAAAAATTTTTACATCAGTTCAGCCAGGCTTAACGGCCAGCCTTATAACAAGTGTTATATTACTCATTCCGATATCCTGAATGGTGGGAACTTGTCGTTTACCATGTCGTCAAAACCTGATACTACCTGGGGAAGCAGGCATGGATATTTTCCAGTTTCATCCATCAGCGGGAGCCTTATTACACCTGTGCCTGCGGTGGAAAAGGCGCAAAAAACGTTTATGGATTCAACTGTTTTGGCCTTGTCCTGCCCTATCCCCGCAGCGAAGATTTATTATACACTGGATGGGCAAAACCCCGACGAAACATCGGCTTTGTATTCAGTACCCGGATACATCAATAAAACAACAAAACTTAAGGCCATTGCAACGGCCCCGGGTTGTGAACAGAGTTTCCTCATTGAGGCAACTTTTATGAAAATACCAAAAAACCGGAAGATCACTTTGTTGACGAAGTATTCGGGGCAGTATTCAGGCGGAGGAGAACTGGCCCTGATTGATTTCATCAGGGGAGGCAACAGTTTTAAGACCGGTGCCTGGCAGGGTTACGAGGGTGTTGATGTTTCTGCTGTGATTGACCTTGGATCAGTTCAGCCTGTACATGAACTCTCACTCGGCTGTTACCAGGACCAGGGCGCATGGATATTTATGCCACTGGAAGTGAAGTTTGCAGTTTCTCAGGATAATAAAACCTATACAGAACTCCCTGCTGTCAGAAATATAACAGATGAAAAAACAAACGGGCCGCTAAGCAGGGATTTTACGATTAAGCCTTCAGGGATCACTGCAAGGTATATCAAAGTTCTTGCGGTTAACCGCGGGAATTGCCCGGCCTGGCATCCGGGGGCGGGTAAAAAGGCATGGCTTTTTGTCGATGAAATCTTTGTCAGATGAGTAACAGCAAGATTAAAGCCGATCTGATCCTTTTGCTTGCTGCGGCGATCTGGGGATTTGCTTTCGTTGCGCAGCGAGCGGGCATGGATTACGTTGGACCATTTACATATAACGGGATCAGGTTTTCTCTCGGATTACTGGTATTGCTCCCTCTCTTGTACAAAAAACTCCATAAGGGCAAACAGCTTGTGAAGATCAATTCCACTAAGGACCATCGTAAGCTCCTTATTGGCTCCCTGCTCACAGGGCTGCTTTTATTTGCCGGGGTCGCCCTGCAGCAATTGGGGCTTCAAACAACAACTGCAGGGAAGGCCGGGTTTTTAACCGAACTTTATGTTGTATTTGTTCCTGTTATAGGTTTATTCTTCGGGCAGAGGAGCAATTTGTACATCTGGGCCGGGATGTTTATTTCAATTGCAGGCCTTTATCTGCTTTGCATAACCAGTGGGTTTAACCTTGAAAAGGGCGACTCACTCGTGCTTATGTGCTCCTTCGTATTCACGTTTCATGTGCTGTTCATCGGCTGGCTTTCACCCCGGATGGATTCTATTTTACTCGCGGTGATCCAATTTTCGATCACAGCCGTGCTCAATCTGATTGTGGCGTTTTCCATTGAAACTGTAAGCCTGATCAAAGTATTCCAGGCTTGGCTGCCGATCTCTTATGGAGGGATCCTTTCGGTTGGAGTGGCCTACACACTTCAGATCATCGCTCAGAAAACAGCACATCCTGCATATGTAAGCATCATACTTGGGCTGGAAGCAGTTTTTGCAGTCATTGGAGGAATGATGCTCCTGGGGGAGACAATGACAATAAGGATGGCTGGCGGCTGCATGCTGATGTTAGCAGGAACTGCATTGGTCCAGGTAAAAGGGAAATCCACATGAAAGCTGTTTAAGGAGATCTGAAAATTAAAAAATATGAAACAAACGTACATCGCATTAATTTTTGCCCTTGCTCTCCTGTTGCCATGCCATACGCCTGCCCAGGATATGGCTTCTAAAACACCGGTAAGCAGTAATAAACAATTTCGTTTCGACGACTTTTTTTTTAATAAAACCCTGAGAATAGATTATTTCCTGGCAGGGGACAAATCCGGAGAAAATGTTTTTTTTCGTGAAATGAGGGAAGAGCCCAATTACGGGGGGCCTCATAATAACCTTCTTGCATTGAAGAATACCGGGACATACCGTTACCTGCTCATTGATTCCGCTTCAGGTGAACTGTTATTTTCAAAAGGATTTTGCAGCCTGTTCCAGGAGTGGCAGGGAACACCCGAAGCAAAAGAGATAAAGAGGGCATTTTCAATGGTAGCAATAATGCCATTCCCGAAGAAGACCATGCAATTCGTGATTGAAAAAAGATCCTATGAGACAGGGGTATTTCTGAAATTGTTTGACATGAGGATCAGGCCTGATGATTATTTTATTCTTAAAGACAGTATCCACAGGTTTGAAACCGAGAAATTGTTGTATTCGGGAGAACCCTCAACCCACGTAGATATAGCGTTACTTGCTGAAGGGTATACCGAAGCTGAAATGCCAAAATTCCTGGCCGACGCCCGTTCCATGGCTGATTATTTTTTATCCGTTGAGCCATACAGCAATTTGCTTGACAGGTTTAACTTCTATGCAGTGTGCTCTCCTTCATATGAATCAGGAGTGAGCATACCAGGGAAGGAATTGTATGTAAACACCAATATTCACAGCAGTTTCTATACATTTGACATGGATCGATATCTTACCAGTTTCGATACCAGGTCTATTTATGACATTGCTGCCAATGTCCCATATGATGCAATTTTTGTGCTTGTCAATTCGAAGCGGTATGGAGGAGGCGGTTTTTATAACCTTTATTGCGAGGGGACGGTCGATAACCAATATTCAAAGATTGTTGCAGTTCATGAGTTCGGCCATTCCTTTGCCGGGCTGGCCGATGAATATTACAACTCGGAAGTAACCTATTCTGATTTTTACAATCTTAAAATCGAACCATGGGAGGCGAATTTGACAACAAATATTGATTTTGCATCAAAATGGAAGCTTATGGTTACACCAGGTATTCCTTTGCCAACGCCCAGGGATCCTGTGTTTAAAGATGCAACCGGCATGTTTGAAGGCGGAGGGTATTTGGGGAAAGGGATTTA
>JAPLDN010000013.1 GCA_026391755.1 Bacteroidota bacterium | reverse complement strand
GGAGATGTCGGTCGCAGCGGTTGTATTCGACCCGGTTTCATGCCGTGAAGTGACCATTGAAACTACCCAGCCCGGTATCCAGTTCTACAGCGGAAATTTCCTCGATGGCAGTATCAAGGGTATTGAGGGTAAAGTATACGGGAAACATTACGGTCTCTGCCTTGAAACGCAGCATTTCCCTGACTCCCCGAACCAGCCTTCGTTCCCGTCAGCAATCCTACAACCTGGAATGAAATACCACGAAACTACAATATTTAAATTTTCTGTTATAGAATAATAAACTCAGGATCAGCTTGAAGAAGATACTGAGTTAGAGTATTACTTTCAGAATTTATTAGGTACAAAAGTCTGCTCCGACATCGGTGGACGAACGTATGACTTCGATTTTTCAAGAGGAGGCAGTTTGATTTTCTCCCGGGGAACGTCCTTGTATTTAATCTGGCTCAGCAAATGAGTGATACAATTTAATCTTGCCCTGCGCTTGTCGTCAGCTTCAACTACAAACCATGGAGATTGTTTGGTATCGGTATAGGCAAACATTTCGTCTTTGGCCTTTGAATAATCCACCCACTTAGTTCTTGATAGTACATCCATAGGACTGATCTTCCACCTTCTTGTAGGGTCTTCTATCCTCTGGATGAACCTTCTTTCCTGTTCTTTATCGCTTACCGAGAACCAGTATTTGATAAGTGTAATGCCCGAACGGATCAGCATGCCTTCAAAGTTGGGGCATGATCTCAGGAAGTCCCAGTATTCGGCTTCATTGCAAAAGCCCATTACCCTTTCGACTCCTGCCCTGTTATACCAGCTCCGGTCGAACAGTACCAATTCGCCTGCAGCAGGTAATTGATCGACGTAACGCTGGAAATACCACTGGCTTTTCTCCTTTTCGGTTGGAACTCCAAGGGCGACAACCCTTACAACACGAGGGTTAAGAGTTTCGGTTATCCGTTTAATAGTTCCGCCTTTTCCTGCTGCATCCCTGCCTTCAAACAGGACTATGGCCCTCAGTCCTTTGAATTTGATCCATTCCTGCAGTTTTACAAGTTCGATCTGAAGTTTGGCAAGTTCCTCCTCGTAGAATTTCTTTTTCAGCTTGCTGTCAGTCTCTTCTTCCTTCTTCAGGATATTGAGGGATTTGGACTTTTCATCTTTATGCTTCCTGGTTTTCTTTTCCTCAGCCTGCACCTCACCGTGCTTGTTTTTTGAACTTTTGTTTCCCATATACTTGTTTTTAAAGGATTTCAGTATGAATCTCCTTGGGCCCGTCAGAAACTTCTGCTATATAAAATGAAGCAGTGAGCCCGGTTCTTTGTTTATAATTTTCTCCCACTTCCCTCACAAATTTATCCAAAATTTCATCTTTAACAATACTCACCGTACACCCTCCGAAACCTGCACCGGTCATTCTTGATCCTATCACCCCATGAATCTTCTGTGCTTCTTCAACAAGGGTGTCCAGTTCTATGCCTGTTACTTCATAATTATCCCGGAGGGATTCATGCGAGGCGTTCATCAGGGCGCCAAACTGCAGGATATCGTTTTAAAGTAAGGCCGCTACTGCATTTAACACCCTTTGGTTCTCAGAGATTACATGCCTGGCCCTCCGTCTTACTCTTTCATCCTCAATGACGTCCTGTATCTTGTAAAATTGCATGTACCCGATCTCTCCAAGGTGATTAATCAGGACATGGGGCGATATGGCATCAACAGCCTCCCTGCACTCCTTAACCCTTTCATTGTATTTTGAATCGGCAAGCCCCCTTTGTTTGTTGGTATTGGCTATTACCAGTTTGTACCCGTGAAGTATGAAAGGCACCCTCTTGTACTCAAGAGTGAGGCAATTGAGGAAGATGGCGTGATCGGCAGATCCCATGCCGACTGCAAACATATCCATGATACCGCAGTTAAGCCCTATGAATTCGTTCTCGGAACGTTTTGAAAGTTTCGCCAGGTCTGTCATTTCAAGAGAAGTCACATCCAGCACGGAGGCCAGGGCATAGGCCGTTACCATTTCAATGGAAGCCGATGAAGACAAGCCTGCACTGTTGGGGATATCGCCGGAGTATAGCATATCGAAACCAGGCAGGTCTATGTTGAGACCTGCAAATTGCTGAAAAATTCCCAGGGGGTAATTGATCCATCGCCCCTGCTGCTTTATATACCCTTTGGATTGATCATATTCAGCTTTGTCTTCAAAATTCGTTGAAGCCAGTTTTAGCAGTTTATCCGTCCTTTGTCTTAAAAGCAGGTAAGTCCCGAACTGAAGTGCGCAAGGAAGAACAAAACCACCGTTGTAATCGGTATGTTCTCCGATCAGGTTGACCCTTCCTGGTGCAAAATAAACCCTGGGCGATCGGTCCTTGTTCCCGTATAATTCAAAAAACAGTTTTCTTAGTTCCTGAATGTTCATTGTTTGTTAGTGTTTGAAGTCACCGAAAATACCACAATTTCACATTAATTTGGTAGTTTTGTTTCATAATTTTTATTCTGATGATGCAGAAACTGATAGTCCTCCTTTTTTTTTGCATACTGCTTCAACCCGTCTCAGCTCAGTTACCCCATAATATTGATCTCAACGGATCATGGGAGTTCCGTCAGGCAGGGACCACATTATGGTACCCTGCATCGGTCCCCGGATGTGTTCAGCTTGACTTGCTGAAGAACAGTATCATTCCTGATCCGTTTTATGGTACCAATGAAGATAGTGTTCAGTGGGTTGCCCTTAAGGATTGGGAATACCGAAGGATTTTCTTTGCCAGTGCCGACATACTGTCATCAGGGCATATCGACCTGGTTTTTGAAGGACTCGATACCTATGTAAAGGTCTTCCTGAACGATTCACTCCTGCTTTCGGCCGATAATATGTTCAGGGAATGGCGGGGTGAAAATATAAAGCATATGCTTAAGCAGGGGAAAAATGAGCTCCGGGTCCTGTTTTTCTCGGTTATAAATCAAAATAATGAGATCTACAGCAAGCTTAAAAACAAACTTCCGGGTGATGAAAAGGTGGTTTGCCGCAAGGCTGCCTATAATTTCGGATGGGACTGGGGCCCGAAACTGGTCACGATGGGCCTGTGGAAACCTGTGTATCTCAGGCTGTACGATAAAATTGAGTTGCAGGATGCCCGGTTCATTCAGAAAAAACTTACCAACAATGCAGCTTTCATATCCGGGGTTTTTACAATTTTCTCCGATGAAGCCGGCACTGCAGTGATAAGAGTCGATAATGATTCTGTTTCTCTTGCCAGGCATTCCTTTTCGATAAATAAAGGCAAAAACATCATCCGTTTTGATTTTGTTATACGTAATCCGAAGCTCTGGTGGCCTAATGGTATGGGATTGCCCTACCTGTATCCCCTGAATTATTATCTCATTCTTGCGGATGAGATTGTCGGTAAAGGCCGGCGAAAGGTCGGATTGAGAACTATCGAACTAAGGCAGGAGAAAGATAGTATCGGTGACAGTTTCACCTTTCTTGTCAATCATATTCCGGTTTTCGTAAAAGGCGCAAATTACATTCCCCAGGACAATTTTCCTTCCCGGGTGGGAGATTCAACATACAGAGCCCTGCTGGAAAATGTTAAAGGCCTGAGCATGAACATGCTCCGGGTCTTGGGAGGCGGCATCTATGAAAAAGATATTTTCTATGATCTCTGCGATGAACTGGGGATCATGATCTGGCAGGACTTTATGTTTGCCTGCGCTGTTTATCCGGGGAATAAGGAGTTTTTGCAAAATGCTGATTCTGAATCATTCCAGAATATAGTACGCCTTCGGAATCATCCGTGCATTGCGCTATGGTGCGGGAACAATGAAATTGATGAGGGTTGGAAGAACTGGGAATGGATTAAGCAATATAATTATACTCCTCAGGACTCCGCAATGGTTTACCAGGGGTATAAGGATCTTTTTAAGCAGGTCCTCAGGAATAATGTGGAAAAATTTGACACTCTCAGACCATACATAGCCTCTTCTCCCCTTTTCGGATGGGGCAGGCCAGAGAGCAGGCGTAGCGGGGACATGCATTACTGGGGCGTCTGGTGGGGGAAATATCCCTTCTCTGTTTACAAGGAAAATACCGGACGTTTTATGTCGGAATACGGTTTCCAGGCTTTTCCCGACATCAGTAGTTTTAAAAATTTTGCCGGTCCCGGGGATTTGCAGCTTGGATCGGGTGTAATGAAAGCCCACCAGAAACATCCAATCGGCTATGAGACCAGTGACGAATATATGATTCGTGAGTATAAACGTCCGTCGGATTTTGAATC
>JAPLDN010000371.1 GCA_026391755.1 Bacteroidota bacterium | reverse complement strand
CTCCTTTTTTATGCCCTTGGATGGGCTTGTTTATAGATTTTCTTAAGCTTTTCAATTGTATTATGAGTATATACCTGGGTTGCTGCAAGGTTTGCATGCCCGAGCAACTCTTTGACCGCATTCAGATCAGCTCCGTTGTTTAGCAGATGCGTTGCAAAAGTATGCCTCAAAACATGCGGACTCTTCTGGGCCAATGTGGTTACGCCGGCCAGATGGGTCTTGACAATCAGGTATATGAGTTTGGGGTATATCTTCAGGCCGGAATCGGTGAGAAATAATTCAGGTACATATCCGAAGGTCTTTCCCTTTTCTTTAACGTAATCTTTCAGCACGGAACCGAATTTCTTAGTAAACGGGATTAAACGTTCTTTATTCCGTTTTCCCAAAACTTTAATGGTATCGGTATGGAAATCAATATCCGTTTCTTTCAGGTTCATCAGTTCCGATAAACGCATCCCCGTATTGTAAAACATTTCAACAATAATCCTGTTTCTCAGCCCGGTAAACCCCTCGGTATCACCCATCTGGCCTAAGAGAGCCGACATTTTCTCCGTTTCAATAAACTCAGGAAGCCGCTTTGAGGTTTTAGGCGAAATGATCTTCCGCATTGGGTTGTTCTCAACAAACCCCTCTTTCAGAAGAAAGCGGTAAAACGATTTAAGGGATGTAAGCTTGCGGTTGACCGAACGGGGAGAATCACCTTTCTCCATCATGGAGACAAGCCAAGACCTTATCATGGAGTGATCAACGCCTTTGATATCAGATATCCGGTATTGAACACTCAGAAAATCAAAAAACTGGTCCAGATCTGTGCGATAAGCGGTTACAGTATGTGGCGAGTACCGTTTTTCGTATTGTATGTATTCAAGAAAGCGTTCCTTCACTCTTCAACAAAAAAAAAGTAGAGACTTTGTTGATTGCCATTCGACAGGTAAATATACAGGTATATTTACCACCAACAAAATTTCTACTCGTAAAAATTGTTAAACGCTGTTAGATGTCTGCTTCGGCCGCTTGCAGTTGCTGAATGTAGATAGCTTTCTGAACACTATCACGTTTTTTAACAGAAGGTTTAGTAAACTTCTGACGCTCGCGCAATTCTTTAACCACACCGGTTTTCTCAAATTTACGCTTCAGTTTTTTTAATGCCCGGTCGATGCTTTCACCTTCTTTAACAGGAACGATAATCATGCTTTTAACTCGCTTTCTTTAAAAGGTTAATAAATGTTAAATTCTCCAAAAAGGGCTGCAAAGGTATAACCTTATTTTTAATTATACAACACATAGGTACAATTAACATCACTGTGTGAGTAAAATCCGGGATTAATTGTTTTAACTGATAGTACATTTAATATCTTTCCGTCTGCATTTGCCAGCTTAAAGGCTGCGATAACAAATTTCAACTTGCTAAACTCATGCTGATAATCTATATTAGCTGTTAAATAATGTATTATGAAAAATTTATTTCCCTTTGCGGTATCCGTGTTGTTTGTATTGCTGTTATGCACTGTTGTTTCATGCCATAAGGATAAAGGTTCAGATACTTCTGTGAATGCTATGGATCAGCTTAAAGTTCCTTCTAACTTCAGCTGGGAAACATCAAGGGAAGTATCGCTTTCTGTTGCTGTTGATCTCCCCTCCATGATCGGTTCGCTCTCGAGGATCAGGGTTTACGATGGCGACCCGCTTGTAACGGGAAAAATCCTCCTTACCGGTTCGGCCGGCTATAATTATCCTTTCGTTAACCTTTTACGAATTCCGACTGCCCTCAAACAACTTTACCTGGAAATGAAAACTCCAAATGGCCAAACCCAACTGGCTATGGTTACAGTCCAGGATAATATCCAGTATACCTTCCCCGGGACTAAATCCATAGTAAAAAATGATATGAATATTGCCGAACCCGATTGCAGCAGCAGTTGCGATATAACTCTTTCGGGCAGCGGATCGACAACCATCTCGGGCGGGAAAACTTACTGCGTGACGGGAACTTTTACAGGAACCATAACAAGCTGGACTTCAGGGACACTGAAGGTCTGTGGCACAGCAACCATCCCGTTTATAAAAATAAATGCATCAGGCTGCAACATCATTGTGACTTCAGGGGGACATCTTACTTTAGACTCACTTTATATGAGCAGCACGACCACCCTCACAGCATATCAGAGTGCCCATGTTTCCATAAGGGGTTTTTACATGGCCATAAACTCGAAGATCATCAATTATTCAAATGATTTTGTATTCCAGGCACCTTTTACGTTCAACGGACAGATCCAGAATTACGGGAACATGGTATTAAAAGGAGACGCAACCCTCCAGGGAACCGGGGGCATGCTTACCAATTCAGGGTATTTCAATCCCCAGGGATATTTTAAAGTAAACGCACCCCTCACCAACGACGGGGTGATTGAAGTGAACAATTACCTTCACCTTAACAAAGCCGACGGCAGCGGATCGGTTGTCAATAATTGCAGGATGATCGCCCATGCCAACATCCATGTTTATGGCGCCACACTGGTTTTGAACAACGGCTATATGAGGAGCGACCAGGAAGTTCACCTGTTCCAGTATACAAGTACTGTGACCCTGCAGAACCAGTCCATGATATCGGGACAGACTTTTGTAATGGAACGGAATGTTCTCGGAGCAGGGGGAACAAGTACCATCAAAGTCACAGCTGCTGCAACGCTTAGTGATGTTACAAAGAAACTCGACGGCCCTGTAGAACTTGCCACCGGGAATGGAACGTTTACAGGCAGCACCTCATCCACATTCATAAACGGAGCCAAACTCACCAGCATTGCCAATGCAACGAACTATATACCAGTAACTACCTGCAACCCAGAAGGGATCGGAGCACCGGCACCTCCCGACTCTGACGGAGATGGTGTGCCCGACAACCTTGACGAATTTCCAAATGATGCCAGCAGGGCCTATACCAATTATTACCCTGCCAAAAATCAGTTTGGCTCACTGGCCTATGAAGACCTATGGCCGTCAAAAGGGGATTATGATATGAACGACCTAGTTGTTGATTACAATTTTAAAATTGTCAGCAATGCACAAAATAAGATTGTGGATATCCTTCCGGCTTTTTACGTGAGGGCTGTTGGAGCGTACCTGCAAAACGGCTTTGGTTTCCAGTTCGATAATCTTACTCCTGCCGCGGTTGCTTCGGTCAGCGGATATTCCATTAAAGGCAGTTATATCACCCTGGCCTCCAACGGGCTTGAGAATGCCCAGGGAAATGCCGTGGTCATTGTGTTTGACAATACCTCCAATGTGACCCATGTTACCCCCGGCAACTTCTTTAACACCCAGAAAAGCGTACCGTATGCACTGTCGGACAGCCTTAAGATCAACATTCATTTCGCCACTCCCCAGGATGCTTCTGCAGTAGGCACGGCACCTTACAATCCCTTCCTGATCAAAAACCTGCAGCGTGAAGTGGAAATCCATCTTCCCGACAGGATCCCGACTTCCCTCGCCAACCAGGCACTTTTCGGGACAGGCAACGACAATTCAAATCCATCAAGCGGGCGTTATTATAAAACATCCAATAACCTCCCATGGGCTATTAACCTGGTACAGAAGTTTGATTATACCTGGGAAAATGTACAGGTCATCAACGGGTATCTCAAATTCGGGAACTGGGCCGAATCGGGTGGTTCGTCTTATCCCGACTGGTATATGAACCTGGGTGGTTACCGGGATGCGGCTCAGATCTATGCCATCCCTTCCAAATAAAAAAAAGGCGGCCCTGGATTCACGGGCCGCCTTTTTTTTAAAGGTTCTTCAGGATGAAATCAGTCATCCTTTCGTACAGGTGGAATGAAGTATTTTTACCTGTATAAATCCCGTGGTTGCTGTTTGGATATATCTGCATCTCAAATTGTTTGTTCGCACCCACAAGAGCTGTGATCATATCATACGAATTCTGGGTATGAACGTTGTCATCGGCCATACCGTGAATCAGGAGAAGCTTCCCTTTAAACTTATCGGCAAAATTCACAGGAGAATTATCCTCATACCCTGAGTTGTTTTCTTTAGGCGTACGCATATAGCGCTCGGTATAGATATTGTCATAGTATTTCCAGTTGGTGACAGGAGCGACAGCAACTCCCAGCTTGAAATAATCGGCCCCCTTAGTTACACACGACAGTACCATATACCCTCCAAAACTCCAGCCCCATATCCCGATTCTTTCTTTATCAATATAAGATAACGAATCCAGGTACTTTGCAGCATTGATCTGGTCGATGGTCTCGAATTTCCCCAGTTGAAGGTAAGTGCATTTTTTAAACTCCTCCCCTCTTGCTCCTGTACCCCTGTTATCAACAGAAACAATAATAACCCCTTTCTGGGCGAACAACTGGTTCCAGGAAGAAACAGCACCCCAGCTGTTCAAAACTGTCTGGGAACCAGGCCCTCCATATAGTGTAAAAAGCACAGGGTACTTCTTTTGCTGATCAAAATCGGGGGGCTTTAGCATCCAGGCATTCAGCTTGATCCCATTATCGGTAACAACGGTAAAAAATTCAGCTTTCGAGAAATTATTGTCCCTGATGAGATCCTTAAGTTTGGCATTATCCTGTAACTGTCGCACTTCCCTGCCATCGGCATTATTGACAGTGATCACTGGCGGTGTATTGATATCCGACCAACGGTTGATATAAAAAGTGAAATTTGAGCTGAAATCAGGCGAATTAGTCCCCTCCCTTGTTGAAATCTGAACAGCTGTGCCATTATCAAGTGAAACCGAAAATACTTCCCTGTCCAAAGGGCTGGAATATCCAGCAGTAAAAAAAACACGCCTGTTCGGCTCATCCACACCGGCAACCCTGGCAACATCCCATTTGCCATCGGTAAGCTGCCTGATGAGTTCCCCTGTCATGCTGTATAAATAGAGATGTGTAAACCCGCTCCTCTCGCTGCTGACGATGAATTCCTTCCCGTTCTTCAGGAAACACCAGTTATCGGTAATGTCTATATAACATGTGTTGTCTTCGGAATAAATTGCCCGTGTTTTCCCGGAGGAAGCATCGGCAAGCAGGAGTTCCAGCTTATTCTGGTGGCGGTTCAGCCTATACAGGGCCAGGGTGGCAGGATCACTCGTCCACCTGATCCTTGGAATATACATATCGGTTTCCTTACCGATGTCGACAGTTGTCGCCTTCCCGGTTTTAATGTTATAGATATAAATTCCGACCACCGAATTGTCCTCCCCGGCTTTGGGATACTTGTATTTGCTTTGTTCAGGGTATAAATCACCATAATATGTAAGCTGATATTCCTTTACCCTGCTTTCATCAAAACGGTAATATGCAAGGCTTGATCCGTCGGGAGACCAGGACATGGCCTTTGAAAAACCGAATTCTTCCTCATAAACCCAATCGGTTGCACCATAGATGATTTCATTGATCTTCCCGTCGCCGGTGATCTGTTTCACCGAATTAACGGTATCCTTATCCCCCAATTTAAGGCTTAGATTGACATCCCTTATAAAGATGTTATTATCCATTACAAAAGCAACCTTTGATGCATCTGGCGAAAATGTGGAAAGCCTTTGCTTGCCCTTGTTGTATAAGGGGATTTTTTTACCAGTTGCCAGGTCCAGAATGAAATAATTTGCTTTGGACGAATGCCTGAAAAGCGTCTCATCATCCTTTGAAAACATCAGCCGGCTTTCGTCATCGCTGAATTCATAAGAACTTATCGGCAAAGGCAGGGTATCGCCGTTTGGTATAAGCTGTTTCGATGTCACGATGGTTCGCACATACCTGCCTGTTTCATATTCATAGATATTTAAACTATCATTCTTTACCTGGGTAAAATGGATGCCATCCTTCATGGAACGGATTCCAGAAACCCCTTTTGAGGCGAATTTCCTGCTCTTGAAAACATCTTCAAGGCTGATCGATTTCTGCTGTGCTTTCAGCCATGCAGGGGAAATAAGAAGTATGGCGAGAGCCATTACGAATAATTTGAAGAATCTTGATTTCATAAGCTCGAAGGGAATTAAATGATCACTAATTTTGAATTTCAAAAATAGGAAATTATGATGAAAGCTGTCGGCCCGTTCGATATGTACCACGAAACTATCGGTAAACTGGCCTCTAACGGCATAATTCTGCTTGCCGGTGACCCTCCCAACCCTATGACCATAGGATGGGGAACCCTGGGTGAGATCTGGCATATGCCCATATTTTCAGTATTGGTGCGCCCCACCCGTTACACCTTCGGGTTAATGGAGAAAGCAAAGGATTTCACTGTTTGCGTGCTACCTGAAGGATATGAAAAGCACCTCGCATTATGCGGCTCCAAATCGGGTCGTGACATGGATAAGATCAAGGTATGCGGATTTACCCTCGCCCAAAGCGCCAATGTAGGGACAGCGTTCGTAACCCAATCCGCTTTCCATTATGAATGCAGGATTGTTCATAAACACCGCCTCGATCCGGCGGCCCTTGATCAGGCAATTGACAATAAATACTATCAAACAAAGGATTGGCATATGGTCTATTACGGCCAGATACTTGGGGTATTTAAACGGGACATCCGACATCTGACATCTGATATCTGATATCGGATATCTGATAACAGATATCAGATGTCGGATGTCAGATAAATTTTATATTTTTGCCGACTCAACCCGGGATGTTAGCTCAGTTGGTTTAGAGCATCGCCTTGACAGGGCGGGGGTCGTGGGTTCGAATCCCTCACATCCCACAACAAAAATTCAAAAAATCACTGAAAATCAATGGAGACCGCCACTGCAGGCGGTTTTTCTTTTACAGTAGTTTACATCTGAAAGAGGCAAAACTGAAGCCCGATTCGCATCAGTATTTTCGCAAGGCATACTTCGACCTTATCTCATCTTCCCTGCTTTTATCGGTGACATAGATAATTGTCCTGCCACCATCGAGTATTATCGGATACTTACCTATTACGGACCCTGTTGAAAGATTTGGTTTTGGAACTCTCCGGTGATGGTTTGACAAGCTCAACCTGTTATCAATGACGTCATTTGTCGATATATTATGGATTGCTTTCATTGTATCTGAATTAGTAGATTGCTGGTTTTTAAAACAGATAAAACTGCTTTACTTTATAACCACCATTTCCATGAAATATTCTGCAAGGTTCGCAATCTTAACATTTAATTAACATCATTGTCTGAATTGGTTTGTTTCCTGTTGTTCAAATGCTGATGGATCAGCATCCGGAATTCGTCTTTGTTAATTGGTTTAGCGATATAGTCATTACACCCTGCCTGTATTGCCATTTCCCTGTCACCTGTTAGAGCATAAGCTGTTTGTGAAATGATTATAACGCGTTTATTGAATTGACGGATTTCCCGGGCGGCTTCTAATCCACTTATATCCGGCATCCTGATATCCATCAGTACCAGGTCAAGGTCGGGATTATTCCGGCAAACTGATATTGCTTCAATGCCAGTTGCTGCATGCAAAAAGACATGGTTGTTTTTGCCGAGTATGCTTGTGATGAGTAAATCGGATGTCTCGTCGTCTTCGGCAATAAGTATTTTCAGGTTTTTGATCTGACCTGATTCCTCTTCTGCCGGAATAATATCAGGAACATTACTTTGTGCTTGTTTTTCAGTAATGTATGGAATGGTGAAATAAAAAGCCGAGCCTTGCCCCTCTTCACTTTCAACCCAGATCTTTCCGCCCAGCATTTCTACATAGGCTTTTGAAATGGACAATCCCAAACCTGTACCTTCAAAATTCTTGTTAAGCTCTTTACTGCCTTGCCTGAAGCGTTCAAAAATTATTTCCTTTTGCACCTGGCTTACTCCGATCCCTGTATCTTTTACAAAAAATTCAAGGAACGGTCCTTTTCTCTCATACCCAAATTCAATGGAACCTACTTGTGTAAATTTACAAGCATTGTTAACAAGGTTTGTTAGAATGGCAAAGATTTTCTCCTTATCTGATGTAATTCGGGCCTGATCTGAAGGTAATGAGCATTTATAGGAGAAATATATTCCTTTTTGTCGTGCCTGAGGCAGGAAGAAACTATGTATATATTCAATTTTCTCATTGACATTCACTTCTGAAAGTGTAGTTCCCATTTGACCGGCTTCGATTTTAGATATATCAACAATATCGTTGATGATGCTCAGCAAACGGATGCCGCTTTTCTT
>JAPLDN010000153.1 GCA_026391755.1 Bacteroidota bacterium | reverse complement strand
ACGTCAGAACATCAGGGGGGAGGATTTCCTGGGGATGTTTACCCTGATCAACGGATTGCTGCATTGTATTGTAAGCATCATCATATACCGGGTAAATGAATCCGATAAAAACCTTTTTTACTTTACTGCGGGGCTGGCCGTTGCGTTTTTAACTATTGCTATCCCGGTCCAGTTTGATGGCAACTGGGTAACCATGCTGTGGTCGGCAGAGGCTGTTGTGCTTTTTTGGGTTGGAAGGACCAGAAGTACCTTTCTGTATGAGCTGCTCTCATATATCCTGATGGTACTGGCTTTTTTCTGTATTAGTATAGGCTGGAAAACAGGCTATCACACTGATGGAGTATGGTCGGAAGGAGAAAAGCTTACACCTCTTTTCAACATGAACTTCCTGACTTCGATGTTGTTCATTGCTTCATTTGCATACATTATTGTACTTAACCTGAAAAGGAAAATAACTTCAGCCCCCGAATGGCAACTTTCTATCCTGAGGGTTATGGATTTCATAATACCCTCAATATTTCTCATAGTGCTGTATTTTACATTCTCCCTTGAAATATCAGCTTACTGGAACCAGCTTTTCATTGCAGGCAGTGTGAATATTAACGATCCTGTTTCAGGTTTGCAGCACTATTCAAACGAAAACATAAATCATTATAAGACCATTTCAATCCTCGTTTATTCGATGGTCTTTCTTGCAATGCTTTCCTTTGTGAATATTCTCAGGTTGAAAAAGAGTGTTCTGGGTCTTATCAACCTTGGATTCAGCCTGGCTGCAGTAGGGTTATGTCTTTCGGTCGGACTGATTGCCCTTGGCAGCCTGAGGGAAAGCTACCTGGGCCAGGAATTGTCGAAATACTTTTACAGGGGCATTATGCTCATAGGCATACGATATGTATTATTTGCATTTCTTGCAATTTTGCTTTTTTCGGTTTACAGGTACATCAAACAGGATTTTCTTGGAACAGACTTACATATAGAGTTTGATTTATTTCTGCACATCACCCTGCTGACCATAGTCAGCAACGAACTCATCAACTGGATGGACCTCTCGGGATCTGAACAATCCTATAAGCTTGGCCTTAGCATTTTGTTTGGGTTGTATTCGGTTTTCCTGATCGCACTGGGTATCTGGAAGAAAAAACTGCACTTGCGCATAGGGGCTATTGTGCTTTTCTCACTTACCCTGCTCAAACTCTTTTTCTATGACCTTTCTTCCCTTGACACTATTGCAAAGACCATTGTTTTTGTTGTGCTGGGGGTGCTCTTGCTCATCATTTCCTTCCTTTATACCAAGTACCGCAAAGTATTATTCGAGGATCATAAGGATGAATGATGATTTCTTAATCGATCTGAAGTTTGAATCCCTGAGCAGCAAAAACTGGGGCCTGTTCGAACATCTTTTCGGACCCAGGGGGGCCTGTGGAAACTGCTGGTGCATGTATTACCGCCTGTCGCCTGCCGAATTCAGGGAAGGTAAATTTGAGGATGGTAACAAGCTGGCGATGAAGGAGATCGTGGAGGCCGGCAAACCGGCAGGCATACTTGCGTTATGTGAAGGACAGGCGATAGCATGGTGTGCATTTGCCCCCCGTGAGGATTTTATCAAGCTCAGCAGGTCGAGGGTGCATAAGCCGATTGATGACCGGGCGTTATGGTCCATACCCTGCATGTTCATACATAAGGATTTCAGGAATTACGGAGTATCCGTTGCTTTGCTAAAGGGTGTTGTTGAGTATGCCGGGCAGCAAGGCATAAAGATCATTGAGGCTTATCCCACCATTCCCACTACGGAGAGGTTACCCGATTCGTTTGCCTGGATAGGTCTTTATAAATCCTTTGAAAGGGCCGGCTTTAAAATTGTTGACAGGACTTCCCCGAACCGGCCTATGGTCAGGTATTACCTCTGATTATCTCAGTTTCTTCCCGATCTCTTCGAGCATGACTTTCGTCATCTTTTCCAGATCGTATACATAGTTGAGGCCCCAGTCTTTACTGGCGACGCTGTCGTCGATGCAAGCCGGCCATGAGTCGGCAATAGCCTGGCGGAAGTCGGGTTTGTATGTGATCTCAAAACCAGGCAAATGTTTCTTAATCTCAGCTGCCAGTGTTTTCGGGTCAAAGCAGATCCCGGCAACGTTATAGCTCGACCTTAG
>JAPLDN010000434.1 GCA_026391755.1 Bacteroidota bacterium | reverse complement strand
CTGTAACGAACCTGGAACTCCAATGGGCAACTGTAAATTTAGCAGCCTACAGTCTTTCCAAGCCTGGAAATGGATATGCATATTATAGGAATATGCTGGATAACTATTTATATTATTCAGATAACGCTACCCGAAATATAGTGAATTACGATGACGGGGAGAGCAAAACCAATGTCCTTTACAATACTCTTGTAAGCGCCGGATCAAATGGACTTAAATATAAGTTACTACTTGATGTAAAACTAAAGGTGATCAGTGATGATACATTAGGACATTGCCAGGGAAAAATCGAAATTGAGGTCCTTAATCGGAGCCAGGCTGACCCGCCATTCCATTATTTCCTGCAACTTGCCGGCAGTGACAAAGAAAAGTATTACAAAAGCAAGTCCATCGACCACTTATGCCAGGGAACATACTTGCTGACTGTCATTGACGGGGAGTTCAACATTGGGTTTGGCAGTGTGACAGTTAAGAATTTATTGTCGGTTAATGAGAACAATCTTGACCACAATCTACTTGTATATCCGAATCCTTCGCCAGATGGCCGTTTCACAGTAAACTGGGGGAATACCGGGGAAAAAGCTGTTGAGATCCTCATTAGCAATCCACAAGGCCAACCAGTATTTTCAGAAAAAATTTCCTCAGTGGCAACGGGCAGTCAAACTATCAACCTGAAGGACCAGCCAGCCGGAATGTATACGATAACAATAATCTATGCAAGCGGGGAAAAAGGACACGCGAAAATTGTAAATTATAATTAAAGTAAGTATTTCTATAGAAGGAAGGAGAGAAGCGATGACAAATTCATTAAAGATAATTTTCGGGATCGTGAAAAGCCACCTCAATATCAAAGAAATGACGGTACTCCTTGTTATTGTCGTGATGCTTAGCTGCGGCTGCAAAAACAAATCGGAGCAACAGCCCGGAACAGGTGAAACGCTTCGTTTCGTCTTCATGGCCGACTGCCGCGGTAAATCAACTACAGATCAGGTGAACACCCCGGTGCTGAACGCCATCATCAGCCAGGTCGGTGCTTTGTCACCCAAGCCAGCCTTTGTGATGTTCGGCGGAGATATGTCTTACAGTGGCTATATCAATTCAGCTTATACATTCCAGGCATGGAAAGACCTGTTCACACCCCTGATTGGAAATGGAATACCCTTATACACCGCCCTTGGCAATCATGAGCTGTATTTATCGAGCTCTGATTCGGGTTTCTTTCTCGGAAACCAGCAGGAGTTTCAGCATGTTTTTTCGGAGAATCCCTCCAACGGACCTAGCGGCTATGAGCACCTGACTTATTCCTTCACTTCCCCGGGCGGCAATTCCTTCTTTGCTGTATTGGATGCCTACTACCTGACCCACAGTTTCAAAGACACCACCGTGGGGGGCAACATCGATTCTACCCAGATGTCATGGTTAAAAACACAGGTGGCCCAAACCAAGGCAACACACAAATTCCTTTTCATTCATACACCCTATTACTATGTAAACCATGACCCGGAAGAGCCATCCGCAGCAAATAAGTCTTATACAGAGCTCTGGGCTTTCCTGGATGATAACAAGTTCGACTTATATGCCTGTGGACATTCGCATCTCTATTCCCGCAAGACCATCGACAGCAGCGTTCCCCCGAACCCGCAGACCACACCGCCGACTCCCTTGTGGCAGAACAATGTTGTTCAGCTTCTTAACGGCACCTGCGGCACCCATATTGAGGCAACCATCATCGATCCAGCTATCAGAGCCTCCTGGAATGTTCACAATGACAGCCTGACCTATTACTTCAGCGTTATCGACATTTCGGGCAGTACTGTAACTGTCAACAGTTACCGTGGCAACACAGGGGCCTACAGCGTGTTCGATACTTTCACCATTAACAAGTAAGAAAATGGACAAGAACCTGGTTTACCCGGGTTTCTGGCGATAGTGTTACAATTTTGAGTTGTAAGGTGAGCAAGAAAATCAGCCACTTACAGCACAAGCAGTAAGTGGTTTTTTATTGGTTAAATCCTTTAAACCTACACAGCTCCTGATTTCACAGGGTCGGATCTCTGGCATTCACATTCTGTTAAATGTCCGCGTTTTCCAATTCTGCAATTGTTTTCTTCGCTGCTGCCAATCGCACCTGTTTGTTCTTCTCTACCAGTTTATGTGTGATCCATTTTTCAATTTTATGATGCATCGGCACCAATAATGAGGCTATGCAAACCAAAGCCAACAGCATGAACACAGGGGTATGGTGTGTTATGTTTTCCAAAAAAGGATGCAGCAGTAAATTGAGGAATTCAAATACAATTAATAGCGCAATTACACCAAAGAATTCAATCAGTTTTCTATTGGCGATAAAGCTGCGGCTTAGTATTAAAAACAGAATGATGAAAGTAATGATGCCAATCTCAGCTAAACGAGGAGGAACTTCAAAAATATTTTATAAAGAATGTGTAAATATCATTCCTATATTAAACACAATGATTAAATGTTGTTAATTTAGACTCGCAATTAATTCAATCATAATTAATCCGAACCATATTCTTGTATATGCATTGTCCATTCTTCTTTAAATTGGCGGTACTAACCACAATTCTTTCTTTTTTCTGTATGATGGAAATCAAAGCCCAAACTGAAATTCATGAAGTCAGCAAAAAGATACAAATAACCATTTATGGGTTTGACTTTTCAAACACCAAGATTTTATATGAAACAATTGAAAATAAGAATTTAATAATAACTAGTCTTTTTGATGCATTAAATGACCGGTTTTTTAATATAGAAAGCCACAAACTTATCGAGAAAATACCTTTTCAGACTATTTTGAGTGCGGATGTTGCAAAATTGAGAAATAAAGAAGTCTTTAATCAAACATTAATTTCTGATCCAAAATCCATAGAGTCAATAATAAAAGGCTACAGCCTTACAACCCAAGAAGGTACTGGCCTTGTATTCATTGTAAAGAGTTTTGATAAGAAAAATAAAAACGTTGAATTGTATGCAACGGTTTTTGACATAAGGTCACGGTCGATTATAGGAATCAGTAAATACATTGGTACAGGAGGAAAATTTGGTTTGGAAAATTTTTGGGGGACAAAATTATTCGATGCTGAAGAATCTTTTATTAAAAAGGGGTTGTTGGGGACTACTTCTATACCATTTTTCTATGCTTATGAAAAATCTAAAAAGGAGCAAAATCAAAACCAGAAGAATGTTGCAGATTCGGCAACTTATTCAGAGATTTTGATCAAGTATGATTGTAAAGTGTCCCTTTTTAACATGGAATCAGATTATGTATTTCCTTTATTTATCAATGGTAAATATCTGGGAATAATAAAGGACCACAGCATGCTGACTTATAAAACATATAGCACCGCCACTAATTATTTGTATGTCATTCTTGATAAAAAAATTGAAAAGCTTATCTCGTTTAATGTTGAGTTAGGTAAGAGTTATCTTTTTACAATAGAATTAAGTGCTCCATTAGCATCAAAAATAGAAAACAAATTCTCTCTCAAGCTAATGACGGTTTGCAACAATAATGATCCTTTAATCGATAAAGACTTTAATAATTTTTCTCCTCTGGCGGAACAAGATATAAAAATTGACGAGACACAGTATAGTCCTTCATTCATAATCACTGAGTGAGCCATGTATGACAGAACATGCTACTGAGTTAGCTATAACCCCTTACCTATAACTGCCTAAAAGCTCAATGGTAATACTTAGGTAAACCTTAGGAAGAGATCGTGCATTTACAGGAAAGGGGTAAGTGATTTTTTCATTTTTCATATAGTTATATGCTCAATGTTGATTTTACCTTCAAAAAACATTACAGGTATTGCTATGTAAACTTTTTACATTATTTTTAAACTTCTTGATCATAAGAATATGATGTATTCACTTCCTCAATTTTCCTTTATCCTTCCTTGTTCATTAATACCTATTCCTACAACAATCCGACGAAAATCCATTTTCAATTTCATTGTTAAGTAATTTCACAAAAACCTTGAAGCCATGAAGATGAAATCAGCTTTGGAGAGAATTGTTATATTGGCAGTCTTTGCCGCTTTTATCATCAGCTTGTCAACATGCAAGAAAAAGGATGATAACGGGCCAAACCCTCCAACGATTCAAAACGATACTTTAGTTTCGTCTACAGCAAATATAGGTGCAAGTGGAGGGCAATTGGTCTTACCTGACGGCAGCAAGCTTACAATCCCTGCTAATGCCTTATCAAACGATGTCACTATCACTATTTCAAAAATTAAAGGGAATCCAATAATTGGTTTGGCTGATGTTGAATATATTAAACTTGAACCAGAAGGATTGGTTTACAATTCAGCTGTCTCATTAGAATTACCATTAAGCAATATTCAGAAAATAGATACAAGTTTACTTGTTGCTGCTACCATGAAAGATGGGGTTATTGAAAATCTTGAACCAGTCATTGATAAGCAAAAGAACGTCGCCAGAATTTCGATTACTCATCATTCTTGGTTGTCTCTAAATGTATACCAAAAACTGTATCTTGTTCTGGACATACCAGGCAAATATTTGATGAAGGGGGATTTGATTTACGCATTAGCTTTAACAACAGGAAATGATAAATTCTGGTGGTTCCCAGGACACGCCGCATTGTATCTGGGTACCTCTGATCCAATTTCAAATAACAATGACGGGGAGAGTATTATTGAGTCAACACCTGATTTCGATGGAGTCAGTATGAATAATACATTTTCAACTTTCAAAAGTTCTTGGTTTCATTTGTTTATGGGAGCTCGCAGATATAATGGAGGTATAACTGCTCAAAATAGAAATGAAATTGCATCTTATTCAATAAGTAAACTAGGAACTTGTTACGCAATAGTCGGGGGGAGATTTTTCAAATGCTATAGTTGTGTAAATTTAACGGAACTATCTTATGAGCATACAGGACTTAATATAATTCCACTTGTTTATGAATTTCCAACTATGTTACCGTACACACAATATGCGCTTACAAATCCAGTAAACGAAATTGTAGTAAAAGCAGGAGAAAGCATGTCAATTCCTATCTATGGAGTTGTCTGGAAAGGATTTAGTGAAGGATATAAAAATGACGCTTCGGATTTTACTGCACAAGTATCAAATCTACCGAGTGGAGCTACATTTTCCAATAATAAATTTGAATGGCAACCAAATACATCTTATATAGGTCAAAATATATCTGTTTCCTTTTCAGTAATTGCTAAGTCTGATGACCTAACATATAAATTATATGAGACTCTAAAAATTCATGTCATTCAAGGTAGCACAATAACGAAACCGACTATTACAACGAATGAGATTACAAATAAAACAGAAACTTCTGCAACAGGTGGTGGTGAAGTTAATTCCGATGGTGGGGCAGCAGTAACGGCAAGGGGAGTATGCTGGAGTACATTGCAAAATCCCACCATAAGCGACAACCACACCTCGGATGGCACTGGAACTGGGAATTTCATTAGCGATATAACAAACCTGACACCCAACACGATATACCACGTCAGGGCATATGCAACGAATAGTGCTGGGACGGGTTATGGTGATGATGTAACATTTACAACAGTTATTTGTCAACAAAGCATTGACCAATTACAAGAGGGGACAGACTATGGATTTTGGTTTGACAGTTCAATTGAAAGATGGCAAGAATTTAAACCTGCATTTTCCAGGCTGAACGCAATAGATGTATCATTATACATTAATGGCTTGCAAGGTGATTTGATTGCTAAAATCACAGACCAAAATGGCAGTATTGTCGCGACCAAGACAATAAACGAGCAGAATGTGCCAATAGGGATTGGTTGGGTAACGATTACTTTTTCAAGCCCAGTGGTTCTTACTCTTGGCAATATCTACAGAATAGTAATTACAGGGTCAAAGCTAGC
>JAPLDN010000041.1 GCA_026391755.1 Bacteroidota bacterium | reverse complement strand
ATGATCATAAGCAGTTGGATCCGCAGATAAGTTCGCTGAAAGGGGTTCAACATTATAGTTATTTGTGTCTTTGCAAAATTATGGAACATTGGAGTTCAGCCGCTATTGCTGAAATGCTTATTTTTGCCAAAAGACCAAGAATGCAGGAAAAACTTGCCGCCTTTGGGCGATTACTGGAAATTATGGACGAACTCAGGGCTAAATGCCCCTGGGATAAAAAGCAGACACTTGAAAGCCTGAGATATCTCACCATTGAAGAAACCTACGAATTGTCCGATTCAATTATTGAGATGGACCTTGAATCCATCAAGAAGGAGTTGGGAGACCTTATGCTGCACCTGGTTTTTTATTCGAAAATTGCATCAGAGAGCGGGGCTTTTGATATCACCGATGTTCTGAATAATATAATTGAGAAACTGATTCACCGTCACCCGCATATTTTCGGGGATGTTATCGTAAAGGATGCAAAGGAAGTTCATGATAACTGGGAAAAAATCAAACTGAAAGAAAAAGGAAATAAATCGGTATTGTCAGGTGTTCCCCAGTCCCTGCCTGCAATAGTCAAAGCATACAGGATCCAGGAGAAGGCCAGCGGGGTGGGGTTTGACTGGGAAAAACCTGAGCAGGTTTGGGAAAAAGTCCAGGAAGAAATTCTGGAGCTGCGGGAAAACGTTCAGAATAATTCAAATCAAGCCAAAAAGGAAGATGAACTGGGTGACCTGCTTTTTGCCCTGGTCAATTACGCCCGGTTTATCGAGGTGAATCCTGAAGACGCACTGGAAAGAACAAACCGAAAGTTCATCCGCCGTTTCCAGTTTCTTGAAGAAAGCGCGAAAAGCCTGGGGAAATCACTTCATGAAATGAGCCTTTCCGAAATGGATGTATACTGGAACAAGGCCAAGGAGATGGAGCAACCATTGTGAGATTTTCCCGATATATATGGATGTAAGTAAGAACAAGGCCAAGGAAACCTAACCGCCCTTATGATCACGGGAAGATCATTTCTTATAGTTTTTGCGATTATTTCCATGCTGGTATCTTATGCCCAGGAAGTACCGGATACCTTGCATAAGAACCCTTCAATGATCGATCTCCGGCTGGTGAAGTCGGGACTTGCAGATGCCAGGGATATTGTCATTGCGCCGGTGAGGTGGAACCAGGCCCAGTGGGCCATTGCATTCGGTGTAACAGGACTTACCATAGGCCTTGTAACCCAGGATCTGGTGATACAGCAGTTTGCGCAGAGAAACCGAACAGCCTTCCTGGATGCAGTGAGCAAGTACGTGCTTGAGCCATGGGGAAGTGGTTTGTATACTATCCCGGCAATGGGGATCATGTATGGGATAAGCTTTGCCTTGCATGATAAAAAAGCCAGGATGACTGCTTTGAAAGGAGTTGAAGCCTTTGTTTATGCCGCAATTGCAGCACAAATATTGAAACAGATCACCCACCGCCAGAGACCAATCCAGGGTGACACTCCTGACCCATATTACTGGGAGGGGCCGATAGGGCCAATCACGCTGACTTCTTTTCCATCAGGCCATTCTGCTGCCGTTTTCGCCGTAGCAACAGTCATCGCATCCGCGTATGAAAAAACGGTCTGGGTCCCTGTGCTTTGCTATTCACTGGCTTCCCTCACCGCCTTGTCCAGGATCTATGATAATGAACACTGGATGTCGGATGTGGTGATGGGTACAGCAATAGGATTGGCAATAGGCCAGACCGTTTTCCGGAATTCGGTCAGGTTAAAACTTTTACCGACAAGTCCTACAGGACCCGGCTTAACGCTTGTTTACCGCCTGTGATCAATGTTTTGAGAGGTAGCTTGCCACACCTTCCGAGGAGGCCGTCATCCCTTCATCGCCTTTATGCCAGTTGGCCGGGCAAACTTCACCATTTTCTTCGAAAAACTGTAATGCATCAACCATACGAATCGCTTCATCGACGCTGCGTCCGAGGGGAAGGTCGTTAACAAGCTGATGGCGGACAATACCCTGTTTATCGATCAGGAAGAGACCGCGGTAAGCAACCGGTCCGCCTTCAAATTCCATGCTGCCGTCTTCGGTATAGAGATATTCACCGGCAAGCACGTCAAAGTTCGCCGAAATGGTCTTGGAAAGGTCTGAAACGATAGGGAACTTAACGCCTTTGATCCCGCCGTTCTTCTTTTCAGTGTTAAGCCATGCCCAATGCGAAAACTTGGAGTCGATTGAACAACCAACAACTGCCACGTTGCGTTTCTCAAAGTCGGCAAGCTTTTCCTGGAATGCCAGGATCTCGGTAGGACAAAGTTTCAATGCCGCAAAGATACGGCAATTATTTAGAAACATTATTAATAAATGATTAAATTTTCATCTGATATCCGACATCTGACATCTCATATCTGATATCAGATGTCAGATTAACGGATCGTTGAGTGATGCCTGTCACCAGTCACTAAAGTTTTATATCCTTGATGTTGAACTGAAGGAGTTCGCTCTTGCGGAAATCGAAGAGGGTGAGTTTACGAATTTCGAAATAACTTCTCCAGTAAGTTTCAAGTGCATTGTAATAATTTTTCTGGGCGTTGTCGGTTTCGATCTGGGCATTGTTGAGGTCGAGGATGCTGTTTATTTTACCTATAAGATATCTCCCCTTTGTGACGTCATAGCTTTTGCTGGCAACGGTATCAGATTTGGCGGCTATCATCAGCTGGCGTTCCTGCATGTTGAACTGAACCACTTTCAGGTAGATATTCCTCTGGAAATCGATAAGTTCCTGTTCAACTGAATTTTTTACAATTTCCTGCTGTGACTGTGCCATTTTGATCTTTCCCCTTGCCACGCCCCAGTCTACAATAGGAACCGTGAACTGCAGTCCGACCTGCTGCTGGTCAAGGGGTTTGTAATAGGCATCAGGCACTGTGGGTCCGCTCTGGGTAAGCCCGAAGATGGCTGTGAGGTTTGCATCAAACCGGCCTTCAGTCTTTGCCCTGTTCACATCCCTTGCTGCTTCCAGCAATCGTCTTTGAAAATCAAGAGCGCTTGATGTGTTATGAACAGCCTGCTGAACCGCATTAACCGGGTCGATCCTGAAGAAGCTGATATCAGCCGGGGGGATAAGATTGATACTGGCGGTATCCTTGATGCGCAGGAAGGATTTCAACCTGAACATGGCGTTGTCAACGGCAAGATTTGCGTTGTCAATTGCTGCCTGGGCTTTCAGATAATTCAATTCAAGCTGCAGCAGGTCGTTCTCTGCTATTTTCCCCAGTTGGTACCTGCCTTTGGCTATCCGGTAAAGCGTGTCGGAGTTCTTCAGGTTGGTCGTAGCGATCTTTTTATCGATTTGTGCCTGAAGAAGTCCGAAGAAATAGTTTGTAGTGGTCATCGATAGCTGCTCAATATCTTCGAGGTAACGTTTTTTTGCCTGGTCGAATTTCAGCGGCTGGATCTTTCGATCCCAGCGGTAGGGGTTGTACTGGAATAATGGTTGTGTATAACCGATATTGATCGGGGTTGAAAGATAGGAAGTGACTAATGAATCGGTACGGTTATCCAGTCGTTGCAGTCCGCTCTTCAGGAATACATTGCCGCCTGTTATGCCTATTTTCTGGTTAAGGTATGCGTTGGCGGTGTAAGTTGTATTTTGCTGATGCACATAGCTTACTGTGCCGTCGGGATAAACATATTTCTGGAATGCGCTCTGGATTTCGGGGATAGTACCGTCAACATACAGGTTAGGCAGGTAGGTTGCGCGGAAGGTACGGTATTCCCAGAAACTTGACCTGAAGATCTGTTTGGCGTTCAGGGCGTCGGCACTTTGCAGTTTGGCAATATCAAGTGCTTCCTGGAGTGTAAGAGGGTGGCTGTTAGTTTGAGAGTCTGCCTCATTCATGTGCAGGAAACTAAGGGGAAGCGATATCAGCAATAAGGAAAGCATGGCTTTCATAGTCATACTGGTGTTTATTCGTGACGGAGTGATTCTACAGGATCTGCAGCTGAAGCCTGCTTCGCAGGCATATAGCCAAAAATTATCCCGACCGAGGCTGAGACCCCGAAGGAAATAATGATTGATATGGGAGAAATGATAGTGAGTATGCTTGTAAACTGCATGATCAATTTGGAGAAAATGATCCCGAGGATGATCCCGATGAGCCCGCCGGTAATGCTGAGGAGGGTTGCTTCCATAAGGAATTGTAAGGCAATATCGCGTTTTGTCGCGCCTATTGCGCGCCGTATCCCGATTTCCTTTATCCTTTCCATGACCGAAGCAAGCATGATGTTCATGATCCCGATACCTCCGACCAGCAGTGAGATGCCGGCTATACATCCAAGGACTATGTTGAAGATGTCTTTTGTACGCTGTTCCTGCTTCAGGAGCAATTCGGGGACTTTTATCTCAAAATCTTCAAGTTTCTGGTGCCTTCTCAACAACATCCTTTTAAGCAGATCGGTGGTTGGAGTGATCTGGCTGCTTTGTTTCACCTGGACCACGATTTTGTCGACCTGGTTTTTTGCAAGTTCTTCCCCTTCACGGTTAAAAGAAAATGCCACGTCCCCGAAATCTTCAAACCCTGATGAACCATGAAGCGAGGCAGAGGTGACCATAGTGCGGTCTTTTACCCTTCTCATAAGGGTTTGTATAGGGGCAAAAACAGAGTTGTTATAATCGGAAATACCCAGGTTCTCCATGGTGGACTGGTTCACTTCTTTTTTTCTCAGCACTCCTATGACTTTCAGCCAAAGCCTGCCACATTTGATTTCCTGACCAATTGAGCTTCCATTAGGGAAAAACTTCGACTGAATAGTCGAACCGATGATGCAGACGGCTTTTCCTTCTTTAAGTTGTTCGGCATTGAACATATCGCCCTGCTGAAGGTCGATATTGAAAAGATCGAAGAAATCGGGCGTTACCCCGCTGATTTTCGTGGTGTACCTGACAGCCTCCCTGATTACGTCGGCTTCATAAATGACTACAGGGCTGACCCTTAGTACGGTAGGGATCATTTCCCTGATACTTTCGGCATCTTTCAATGAAAGTCCCGGGGAGAACTTCCCCTTGTTTTTATCGGAAGAAGAGCTTGAGCTGCTTTGGTCATTATTCTGGCTGGAACTTCCCTTATTTTTTTCAATTTTTGGCGTGATGATGATATTATTCACGCCAACCAGTTTCATCTGGTCGAGGATCTCTTTCTGGGCCCCATTGCCAATAGCCATCATCGCGATGACAGCTGCAACGCCAAAAATAATGCCAAGGGCCGTAAGCATCGAGCGGAACTTGTTCAGAAAGACCGCTTCAAGTGCTATATTGAAGATATACTGGTAGCGTTCGAACACGGCTTTCTTATTTGTTCTTTATAATAACAGCCGGGCCTCCGGCAGGAAGGACCTTTTTTGAGGAGTCGCTTTTCAGCGGGATGGGTTTATTTTGTTTCGGCTTATATTTATCGAGTATTTTTTTATCGAGGAGGACCAGCTTTACCTTGTCGGATTTCTCGGGGGGTACAAGCATAACCTCTTCATTCTCTTTAAGTCCTTCCCTTATCACGATCTCATTTTCGTTGCTTTCACCAACGATGACCTGCTGGCGTAAAACGGAACCGCCGTCTTTTTTATATACGAAAGTGACACTGTCGGTATTGAAAATAGATTCAATAGGGGTGAAAAGCACATGGTCAACAATACTCGTTTCAATGGTATTCTTTGTTGTCATTGCAGGCCTCAGTATGGAGTCAAACTCGTTGACAATGATCCTCACCTCGTAAACCTTTGCATTACTGTTCTGGAGTTGTTCGCCGATATTGGCTACTTCCAACACCTTCCCGGTGAATTTCTTTTCGGGGAAAGCGTCGATGCCGATTTTTACTTTTTGCCCCACTTTGACTTTACTGATATCGATCTCGTTCACATAAGTTTTCGATATCATTTCCTTAAGGTTGGGCAATTCGGCAACCACGTTGTCCCAGGCATTGATCATGCCGCCAACGCCAAGTTTACTGCCATCCCAGTTCCTCTTGTAAATCACCATGCCGGCTTTCGGAGCCTTTACAGTAAACTGTTTAAGACCCTCCAGCATATCGTCCAGTTTCCGTTTAGCCTGGCTATAGGAAGCATTGACTTCCTGCATATTGGCAACTGCCTTCTGGTACCTCAGCTTATAATTCTTCTCAGCCTGGTCGAGGGCCCGTGTAGCTTTATCGAGTTCGATCTCAACCTGGCGGATTGTTGCCGGGGGTTCGTATTTGGATTGTTCGAGAGTGATCTTTTTTTCCTCCAGTGAGAACTTCAGGTTGATCAGTTCATCCCTTGCGTTTCTGAGTTCCAGAGAGGTGTCGA
>JAPLDN010000031.1 GCA_026391755.1 Bacteroidota bacterium | reverse complement strand
TCATGGAAGTTTGCGCGGACCGAGGTGGGATGCAGTCCCATCATAGGATAACACAGATGGGTCCATGTTGAGCAAACACTCAGGAGATGTTTCACCGAAGAGGAATCGATGTTTGGCAGGAAAAGATGGGTAACCCCGGCTTGTTCTGCACGTTGCATCACCTGATCCCTGT
The DNA here is from genome assembly GCA_026391755.1 of Bacteroidota bacterium. Lineage (GTDB taxonomy): Bacteria > Bacteroidota > Bacteroidia > Bacteroidales > FEN-979 > CAIRDP01. Next base: position 2,839 of record JAPLDN010000031.1, on the reverse strand, counting down.
CGGCATCAAACTCCTCAAGGCAGAGGTGCGCATGGGTGTCGGTAAAAACGGGATTACTCAAGGTGAGCCGCGATCTCGTCAACAGAAATATCCATCATACAGCGGAAATGGTGTTTGGGACATTCCCTGAACCCGATTTTGCTGCAGGGCCGGCATCCGAGACCGGCAACTTCGGCGATGAAAGAATTAACGCCATACGAAGGCATATAAGGATACATCCCGAAAGCAGGGATCGTATTCCCCCAAACCGTTACCATTCTTTTATGGTATGCAGCAGCGATATGCATAAGCCCGGTGTCGTTTGTAAGGACTGCGGATGACTGCCTCACCAGTGATGCTGCCTGGTTCAGGCTATACTCCCCGCAGAAGTTCAGCATGGGTTTGGTCGACAGCCGCATGACCTCGTCCCCTCGCTGACGGTCTTCCTTTCCGCCCAGGAGAACTATGGGTTTGTCCAGTTTTTCAATAACCTCTGCGACTTTCTCAGGGGGAAAGATCTTGGTATTATGCTTACCTCCAACGATTACCGCGTAATACTCTGGAAAAGGCGGGATGACCTCATCCGCAGACGAAATATAATAATCGAGGCCTTGTTCGTCGTTCTTCACACCGAGCTTCCTTACCGCCCTGAAATAGCGGTCCACGATATGGATACCGGGAAGGAAATTCCACTTGAAATTTACGATCAGGAATTTCCGGATGTTAAGCTTTGTAAAACTTCCCGAAGGCTTGCGCAGCATCAGTTTTAACCAGGCCGACCGCAGGTTTTTATGCAGGTCGGCGATGTAATCAAAACCCTCGGCCCTAAGCTGGGGTATGAGGCTCCTGAAATTCCCTTCGTACAACCAAAGCTTGTCGATATAAGGATTCACCTTCAAAATGGGCTCAAATTGCTTTTTTGTGATATAATGAACCTCGGCGCCGGGAAGTTGTTGCTTAAGGCAGCGCACAACGGGGGTAGTAAGCACGATGTCGCCTATGGAGCTGAAGCGGACGACGAGTATTTTCATCTTATAAACGGATTGTTCACCATCTCATATCCGATTGTCGTTTCCCCACCGTGACCGGGATAAACCACGGTGTCTTCAGGCAGGGTGAAGAGTTTGGTCCTGATACTTTCCATCAGCAAGTCAAAATCACCCGAAGGCAGATCGGTGCGGCCGACGGTATCCCTGAACAAAACGTCGCCGGTGATCACGAATCCATCGGCAGGACAGTAAAAACACACACTGCCGTCGGCATGGCCGGGAGTGTAAAGAACCCCGAGAGAGCTGTTGCCGAAGTTTATCACATCCCCATCTTCAAGAAAACCGCCATGCCCGGGGAGCCCCTCAAAGGTGTAACCAAAGGTTTGTGCGATAGACTTTGCTTCAGTGAGAAATGGAAGCCCGGCCTTGTGAAACTCGGGATGAATCCCGTATTTTTCAGCGACAAAAAGGCTTCCCAGGATATGATCAATATGGCAATGGGTGTTGATGTGACGGACTATCTTCAGACCTGAATCCTGTATAAAATCCGACAGGCCCTGTTTTTCGAAGGGTTCATGGCAGGCTGCGTCGACAATTACGGCCTCTTTGGTCTCATCGTACAGTACATAGGTATTGACCATGAAGGTATTGAAAGTAAAGCGTTCCAGTTGTATCATACTATATATTATGCCCTGCAAAGATAGGAAATAGAAGCCATTGCACCCTGCTTATAAAATAATCGTAACTTAGCGACCCGATTACTTTTCTGATCAATTACTATGCCGGCTTGCTCTGCAACTCGTGTGGGATTTTTATGGCGCCTTTTGGTGATCTGTTGCTGTATTTTGTTTTTCTCGGCAGGCAGCAAATCCTTCGGACAGTTTTACAGTGGCTCCCAGTTGAATTTCGGCAAATCCCGGGTTCAGTACAATGATTTCCTCTGGCTGTATTTCAAATTCGATAAATTCGACACCTATTATTATCTTAACGGGAAAGAGCTTGCCCAGTATTGTGCCGAGTATACCGACAAGCATATGAAGGAGATTGAACTGGAACTGCAATCGGTGCTCGAACAAAAGATCCAGTTCATCATTTTCAACAACCTGAGCGACCTTAAGCAGAGTAATATCGGGATATACGGGGATTGGGATTCATACAATACCGGTGGTGTTACGCGAATTATCGGGGGGAAGGTACTCATTTACTTCGACGGGGATTACAGGCATTTTGACCAGCAGATCAGGGCCGGGATCACCCAGGTCCTTCTCAACCAGATGATGTACGGCACGGGGATAGGTGCGCAGATCAAGAATAACGCCTTGTTTACAATGCCCGACTGGTACATGAACGGGCTGATATCATTCGTTTCAAGGCCCTGGGATTCGGAACTTGACAATGCGGTGATGGATGCCGTGCTTACAAAAAAGCATTTTAAAATCAACAGCCTCTCAGGTATTGATGCTGCCTATGCAGGGCATTCCATCTGGCAGTATATTGCGGCGAATTACGGGGACGCGGCAATCCCGAACGTGGTTTATATGACGAGGCTCACCCGGAGTATTGAAAAAGGCTTTCTTAATGTACTCGGTGTTCCTTACAATACTGTGGTGGAAAACTGGACCAGCTATTATAAGGAACTGTATAAAAGGCAGATTGCGCAAAGGGAGGCCCCGGCAGGGAGCCCTTTGAACGGGAAGAACAAGCCCGACAAGGTTTTCCGTCAGCTAAAGATCAGCCCCGACGGTAATACAGCGGCTTATTGTACCTGGAACCTCGGCATTTACAAGATCTTCCTGCTCGACCTGGAAACCGGGAAAAAGAAAAGGATATACCGGGGTGGTTACCGCCTTGCCGAGAAGCCCGACCTCACT
>JAPLDN010000327.1 GCA_026391755.1 Bacteroidota bacterium | reverse complement strand
ATATTCTTCCCGGTGACCCTGCCCGTATGATGCTAGGGCAAAGTGCCGACAGCGCTTCTGTCGCTGCAGTGAAAAAAGAGCTGGGAACCGACAAGCCTCTGTATATTCAGTTTGCCTGTTACCTTAACGACCTTAGTCCTTTCTCATTCCATACAGTCAATCAGCCGGGCGGAAGTTTCAATTATGATGCCCTTAAATATGGCATTCCGCTTTTCGCCCTAGCCTCAAAAAAATACATGGTGGCGGTAAAATATCCCTGCCTGAGGCAGAGCTATCAAACGCGCAGAAATGTTTCGGAGCTGTTAGTGGAGAGTTTTATCAACACATTTATTCTCGCCATGGTAGCCATGGCTTTTGCCCTGGTTGCAGGTGCTTTTGTCCTGGCCCATATTACGCATCTGAACATGGCAGGCAGCCTCTATTCGGTTGATGACCTGGGCCGGGGGGAATACCTGGATCTGAAAAACCTCATTCTGCCAGCGCTGACTCTTGGTATAAGGCCACTTGCCATTATCGTTGAACTTACCCGCAACTCCCTGCTCGAAGTTTTATCGCAGGATTATATCCGCACAGCAAAAGCAAAGGGACTTAGCCCGCGAAGGATCATCTTTAAACACGCTCTGAAAAATGCCCTTAATCCTGTTGTAACAGCAGCAACAGGGTGGCTGGCTTCCCTCCTCGCAGGAGCGGTGTTCGTGGAATATATTTTTGACTGGAAGGGAATAGGGCTTGTGATCGTGAACGCATTGGATAAATACGACTTCCCTGTTATCATGGGAGCGGTGTTATTTATTTCGGTAATACTTATATTAATTAATATATTGGCGGATATCCTTTACGGGGTAATCGATCCCAGGGTAAGAATAAAATCTTAAAATGGCGAAATCGTGTTCGGCGAAGCCGAAAAGAGCCTGCAAATGAAATAAGAAATGGTGCGAATAAATAGCAAAAAGAGAAATTGGTGAAAATTAACGGAAATTATTTAATTATACTCATGGCTCATGGCCTATGGCTCATGGCTTAAAATTGAAACATATGAGAAAAAAAATCGTAGCCGGGAACTGGAAAATGAATAAAACCTTTCTGGAAGCTGAAGAACTGGTTGCCCAGGTGGCAGAAGCATTAGATACACGTAAACTTGAGAATAAAGCGATAGTGCTATGCCCTCCCTTCCCTTACCTTGAACTTACGACAGATATTGCAAAGGAAGCCAACTTCTCAGTTGGGGCCCAGAATGTATATCCCGACGACAGCGGGGCGTTTACCGGGGAAGTGAGTCCGCCAATGCTGAAATCAATGGAAGTGGAATATTGCATAATAGGTCATTCCGAACGCAGGAAATATTTTGCCGAAAGTCATGAGTTCCTTGCCAGCAAACTGGATGGATTGCTGAAACACGATATAATACCCATATTTTGCTGCGGTGAGGTCCTGCCGGAGCGGGAAGCTAAAAAACATTTCAAGGTGGTTGAGAAACAGCTCAACGAATCCCTCTTCCATCTTAAAAAGGATGAGATGGCAAAAGTGGTCGTTGCCTATGAACCTGTATGGGCTATAGGTACCGGGGTGAATGCCACACCTGAACAGGCTCAGGAGATGCACGCATTCATTCGCGGTCTGATCGAGAAAAAATATTCCAAAAAGCTTTCGATGGATATAACAATCCTTTACGGCGGAAGTTGTAATGCTAAAAACGCAAAAGAACTGTTCAGCAACCCTGACGTGGACGGCGGACTTATAGGCGGAGCATCCCTTAAGGCCGTGGATTTTCTTGCTATCATTGATGCACTCTGATGGAATACATTGAAGTAAGCGTTAGCGGGATCTCAGGGGAAAATGCCGGGATCCTGACTGCTGGCTTGTGCGACCTGGGTTTCGAAAGCTTCACTGAGGAAAACGACGGAGCGTTTTCCTCTTATATCCCGCTTGAGGCATTCGATGTAATGCAGGTTGCCAATTTCCTTGAAACCATTGCGGCGAGAATGGGCTTCATGTATAAGGTGGAAAAGGTGGAAGAACAGAACTGGAATGC
>JAPLDN010000362.1 GCA_026391755.1 Bacteroidota bacterium | reverse complement strand
CATATTAAATTCTTTCTCAAAGATCTGGGCCCCTGTGAAAGTCCCGTTTCCGCCTATCGCAACCAGGCCGTTAATCTTAAATTTTTCCAGGTTCTGGAAAGCCTGAAGCCTGCCTTCATAAGTCATAAAACGTTTGCTGCGGGCCGATTTCAAAATGGTTCCTCCTCTTTGGAGGATATTAGAAACAGAATGACGTTCCATAGGTTCTATCTGTCCGTCAATCATACCTTCATACCCCCGGTAAATTCCAAACACATCGAGGCCTTCGTTGATACCCGAGCGGACAACCGCACGTATCGCGGCATTCATACCGGGAGAATCGCCCCCGGAGGTAAAAACTCCAATTTTTGTAACTCTTGGCATAAAACAATTTTTAAATCAGTCTGCAAAAGTAATTGATTTTTTTCCCTCGTAAAGGTCAAACCCCAGAAACCTGCACTCGAGGGGCCCGTTGAATACTTTAAATTTTTTGGATGGTTTAAGCCCGATGAATTTAATGGCCTCAAGGTCAGAAGAGATAACCCAGGCCTTGTATCCGCTGTATTTGCGTTTGAGGACGTTTCCGATCATTTTATAAAATTCAACCGAGTCGTCCAGTTCAATACGCTCATCATAAGGCGGGTTCATGATAATAATGCCTTCGGCGGATGGCGGAATGGAATCCTCAAACGCCGCCCGTTTGAGATATATGGCACGATCCAATCCGGCGAAGCCGACATTTTCAACAGCCCTTTTCAGGCTCATTACCGATTTATCGAATCCTACTATCCTGGTGTTTTCAGGGTGTTTTATTAAAACCCGGGCATTTGATTTTACACTCTCCCAAAGAGCCTGGTCAAAATCCTTCCATTTCATAAAGCCATAGTCGGTGCGGAAATAACCTGAAGGCATTCCTGAAGCAAGCATGGCAGCTTCAATAAGAATGGTACCGGAACCGCACATTGGATCCAGCAGGGGTTTCTTCCTGTCCCATCCCGAAAGCTGTATCAGACCGGCTGCAAGGACCTCGTTCAGGGGAGCAATCCCCGTTTGTTTCCGGTAGCCCCGCTTATGCAAAGACTGACCTGATGAATCCAGGGAAACGGTACAGGTGTTTTTGAAGAGGTGCACATTGATCCTCAGGGTGGGGTTGTCGAGGTCGACCGAAGGCCGTTTCCCGAATTTTTCACGGAACCTGTCAACAATGGCATCCTTTGCTTTCTGGGCCACAAACTGTGAGTTTGTAAACACGGTATAGGAGATGACGGCGTCTATCGCCAGGGTTGAATCCGCGTCAAGGTGATCTTCCCAGGGGAAGTCCTTTATTTCACGGTACAGGTCTTCCTGTGCATTGATCTCAAAGACATGCAATGGTAGGAGTATCCTCAGGGCTGTGCTGCAGTGGTAGTTTGCTCGGTACATGCAGGCCTTATCCCCTTCAAAGCTTACCGAGCGGTTCATCACTTCGGAGTTGAGGGCCCCGATAGCATCAAGTTCGGCTTTAAGTATGGTCTCAAGACCGCTGACGGTCTTGGCGA
>JAPLDN010000237.1 GCA_026391755.1 Bacteroidota bacterium | reverse complement strand
ATCATTTCAAAAGATCCTGTTTTTATTCTTGGACACTATAGAAGCGGCACTACTTATTTGCAGAAATTAATAGTAAGCGACAAACAATTTGGGTTTTTAACCAACTATGATGCCCTGTTTGCAAATTCAAACCTTCTTTTTGGCAGGAAAATGCAAGCGGTGTTTCAGTGGCTGATAAATACGTTCAAAATTGAAAACCCTTTCTTTCATAACAGCATAGTACTACTTTCAGAACCAACGGAAGAGGATGATTATCTTATGAACAAAGTCTCGGCTTATTCTGCATATTGGGGTCTTGTTTTTCCTAAACGGTGGCGTGAATGGCTGAATGGTTCAGTACAATTTATGGATCCAAAGTATTATAATGGCTGGAAAAAAGAATACCTGAAAACGATTCGATATGTCACTTTTAAGAACAAAGGGAAGCAGCTTGTTTTGAAAAGCCCTCCAAATACAGAGCGGATCACCACATTGCTGCAACAGTTTCCTCAGGCGAAATTTATTTATATTTACCGGAATCCATATTCCATGTATTACTCCATCAGAAATATGTGGAAGCGAGCCATTCTGAGCTATTACAGTGTACAGGAAATTTCCGATGAGGAGCTTGACGAAATTGTTTTTGACCACTTTATTTATCTTACAGAGCGGTACGAAAAAGAGAAAGTTCTTATTCCTGAAGAAAATTTAATTGAAATTTCATACGAAAAATTAAAAGCGGATCCATTCAAAGTGATAGGAGAGATATATTCGAAATTAAATCTTCCCGGGTTCGAATTGACTGCTGATGATTTATTGCTGCAAATTGAAAAGGAAAAGTCTTACCGGAACTTTCAGTTTCAGTTTTCTGACAGTACTTTTAAAAAGATAGAAGAAAGGTGGGGAAAATATATTCATCAATGGAATTATAAAGCCATCTGAGCGTACCCGGCAAATATGAAAATCTATAATTGCAGGAAACGGCCTGGCTGCGAATATAAATTCTTGTCTTTCCGGAAGGATAAACCGTCAACAAGTCGAATTAATCATAATTCAACAGCGAGGACTGGTCAATGCAAGCGTTTTTTCCACCTTACTCTACAAAGTTGCAGCCTCATCCGACGCCCGTCAATCCTCCTTCTCCAGGAGCCGTTCAATCCGCATATCGGGTATGAGCCACATCAACGCCACCAGCGCATAAAGCACCTGTGCCAGTATGGGCAGGATAAATGCGCAAAGGATAGCAAGGGCATAGATCCCTACTGATATCTTCCCTTTGAAGTCGCTGCCGATCGCCCTGGCCAAAACCGAATCGCTCCCATGTCTGTATAAGATAAAACGAACCAGAACATAGTAAGCAACTGCAGCCATCAGGAGCACGATCCCATACAATGCAATGGGAGGACCAGCAATACCGTGCTCACCCATCCAGGCTGTTGTAAAAGGGATCAAAGAAAGCCAGAACAGGAGGTTCAGGTTCGCCCATAGTATTCCTCCGTTCACTTTTTTTACAGTATGCAGAAGATGGTGATGGTTGTTCCAGTAAATTCCAATGAATGCGAAGCTCATTACATAGCTGAGAATCTTTGGAATCAGCGGCCGAAGAGAAGCGAAGGAGATGCCGGTCGGGGGACGAAGTTCCAAAACCATAATCGTTATAATGATGGCGAGTACACCGTCGCTGAAGGCTTCTAACCTGTTCTTTGTCATTTTATCTGAGGATTAATCAGGTCAAAAATAATGATTATTTGGAAATGGTTTTGGATTGGCCTTTCCTTTTAACTACCAAACGCCGGTTTATAATGACCATCTTATAGGTCTGATAATAAAACAATTAAACTGTTCCATAACGATCGGCGAGAGATGGTCAACTCCATCGGGAGATCCATACAAGCGAAGAAACTCTTCAAAGATCTATTAGCAAAAAATGCAAAAATTACTGTGCCATCTAGCCTGGGACATTGAATCAGTTAAAAGTGGGTGCCGACATTATCCATAGGCAGATAATGAATATTGCTCACTCGGGTATTTGAAAATTTGTAAGAAATGTGTTGTCTTAAAAGAGCTTCCTGCTGTTTGATAAATTAGTAATGTCAATTTTATGGACAGCCATATGTTTTAAATGCATAGTCATAAGTTGGCCAATAACTACT
>JAPLDN010000320.1 GCA_026391755.1 Bacteroidota bacterium | reverse complement strand
CCATCCCTGAATTTCGAAGGATCCCAGCAGGCCATGTCCCAGTTGGTGCAGGAAACGGTGATCTTGTCGTCATCGGCCAGCACCTCTTCAGGGAAAGGCACATTCCATGCGGGAACGTCGTACTGCCTGTCAAGCCCGTTATTGTATGCGGGGGGCATAAGCCACTGCGGACAATAAGGCACAGTTTTCAAAATCTCGAAATCGATCTCCGAATACCCCACCTGTTTGATCCTCACATCCTGCTGTCCGCCGTAATAATTCGCCATATATCCGCCCTTCTTACATTCCCTGCGGAAATTCCATTCGGCCTGGTCCTGGGTGATCAGCCATACCGCATTTGTAAGGCCGTTCCACATATTGTTTTTGTTCAGCAACTCGGTAAGCTTGCATTTAACGGTCCACCGGCCATAGGTAAAAGGATGTCTTGTGATAACGCCCACATTCTGCTTCTGCCATTTCCCGAACTCAGCTTTCGGATTGAACATGGTGATCTTATGGTTCACTGCATCCGAAACTACTGTCTGGCATGGCTCGGGAGCTGTGAGCGAAGTGGAGGCGATCAGTTCTTCTTTCCTGTAAAACCGGCTGTTCCAGTTGTAATCCATCTTCGAATAATTATCGCCCAGCACATCCTCTATAACCGGAATGTTCTTCAGCTTGGTCGAAGCATCTATAAAATGGATAAACTGCCCGAAGGCCGCTTTCTGGAAAAGCTTGTCATCCTGCCCGCAGCAGGCGGTGGCATACCTATCAACGAACTCCTTTTTAAAATGGACCGGATGAATATAGATGCCCGCCCCGGGATCGGGGCTCGCCATCACTTTAAGCTTCGAAGGGGAAACGCTGACCAGGGTATTGGGCAAACGCTTTCCCAAACCGTAGAGGAAAAAGAAATACGGGTTGATGAATTCGCCTTTATCCCTCTGGTTGATATACTGAATAAAATCGGGGATCAGCTTCCGGCTAAGGTTTGAAGGGGTAGTTACTACAAGCATGAAACTGTATTCACCAACCCTGGGGTTCCTCTTCCAGCGGTCGTTCCAGGGACCGTTGAAATACAACTTTTCATTGCGGGGATTGCCCACTATCCGCACCTGGCTTGTCACCTTATGAAACCCGTTGTCGCTGGCGATGACTTCCGTTTCCCTGAACCCGCTCAGGGTATCTTCCCAGCTCCCGTAAAAATTTTCCCAGGCATTCACGCTTTGCCTTGCAGTATCTGCCGGATCAAGTTCGGGGAATTTGTAGGCTTCATTCTGATAATATATCTTGTAAGCGAATTTCTGAGGAGAGGAAGCGGTGTTTTTAATCGCAAATTCCACGTCAAAAAACCCATCCCCTGTTTGCCTTACCGTAGGGATGATAAACCCGTTTTGTATCGCACCTTCATAATCAAGGTTAAGCACCTGCTTTAAATTCCAGTTGGTTGCAGGGTTGAAATCACGCACAATAAAATTTTCAGTTTTGACTTCGGATGTCTTCGTGCCGCGTTTACAGGCGGTGAAAACGGCAAGGCTTGCGAGCCAGCAGGCAAAAAGCATAAACACTATGTTGCGGCTTTTCATCATCTGCTTTCAAAAGAATAAAGGGAAATAAAACCGGGCAGTTCAGGCAGGTCCTCATACTCGCTGCAATCCTTGCCATCATAATCCTTGTTCCGGGCATTGTGCCCGATCACAATGAACGAGCACTGGTTCCCGGTAAACCTGCCGGGGATCAGCTTAAGCATTTCATAATACTTCGGGTTATGATCGGCGGTATACCCGGTAAAATCAATATTATTGAGTATATGGTATGTTGAATCGCTGAAGGCTATCTCCTTCAGGTCGTATCTCCAGTCGCGGTTATACCGCATTACCATGGGGCTGCCGTTTTCGCCGAAATTTCCGCAGAAAAATCTGTCGGATGGCCCTAGAGTATCAAGGCCCGTAATCTTTCCATACCCCCTGGTTTTTTCCGAAAAAAAAGGGACGAATTGTTTCCGTGAAGGATTGTAAAATCTCAGGGTGTAAGAGCATTTCCTGTCTTTCCCGTTTTCCACAACAGCCAGTACCCCCGCCTGGGCCCGGCCGGGAATAAAATGCCCTGCCGTGAAGCTTCCTTTGCCCCGGGTAAAATTCCAGTCTTCAACTGCTTCTTTTCCCTGGGCGATCACATTCCAGCTTCCTGCAGGTTTTCCTGCAAGGAACTTATATAATTTCCATGCCCCGCTTGCATCAACCGATAGCAGTTCGCTGATGCCGTCCCCGTCAAAATCTGAGGCCAGCAGCGGCTTCTCAAAATCAAAGCCAAGGTTTTCGAATTTCTGAGACTGCCATAAGAGTTCAGCTTCAACAAGGTTCCCTTCTTTACAAACCCCGCTTTTGCTGCTGAACTTATACAAACAACAGGTTTTCTCGCCTATATACAGCAATTGTTCAGTTTCCCCTGCGGCAAATTTTCCCGCGAGCAGGTATTGCTTCCCGTAAGCTGGTGAAGGTAAAGCTACGGGAACTTCAACCGAAGATCTTTTAAAAACATTGGCTTCGCTGCAATAGCTGAAGATTGAAGGCTGCCCAGATGGAGGGATCACGAAAAGAGGGCAGTATGATCCCCTCTGTTTTTTCGCCACCTGGTATGAGACTTGTCCCCTCAATGCCGCCGATTGCTGACATCCGCAGACAACGAACAGGAAAAGGAGGGTAATTGAATTTAGGCTGGAAAGGTCCTTTGGTGAGGTCGACATAGGTTGTATCTCCCCTGCGGGCTTGCGGACCTCCGTAAACAAGATAGTAATCGTCGATGAGGATATCGGTGTTGCTGTTGTTCCAGAAATACATCTGCAACCGGGTGTCATTGCTGAACTTCACTTCGCTGAGATCGAACTGTCCGCTCATCTTGAACCATTTCCCCCTGGGTACCAAAGGATCCTTCAGCCCTATCCCTTTCCAGCAAATGTTAACGCCCATATTATTGGAAGCCGCCAGCACCAATGCGGCATTTACAGGATCAGTGCCGGGTTTCACATAAACCCAGGCAGATACCGAGATGTATTTCAGCTTTTCAGCCCCCAACTCCCCCGCAGCCTTCTCCATTGCCGGAGTAAACGAATTCTTACCAAATGCTTTTGCCGCGCAGTTCCCCGAATGGGCATTGCCCATCATGATGCCGGCTGGAACTTCCTTCCCTCTGGCCACCTCAAAATCAAACGCAAGGCTGTTGGGCGGTTCAGAACCGTTGCGGGTAGGTTCGCTGAACGAAAGTTCTTTGCTGGCGGTAACCCTGATGATCTTGCGGATAGGTACGTAGCGGTATGCAAGCCCGATCATGATGAGGAAAACAAGGCCGATGATAAAGAGATTCCTGTAAAGCCTTCCTTTGCTTTTCATTACTGCTGCCGCTTTTCAGCCACAAACTTAAAGTTTTTCTTTATCAGTTTGAAGATGTTGGGTAAATTTACATGTTCAAATTCCCATACAGAACCCCCGCATGAAAATTACCAGGATCAATCACCCGGAATATCTCCTGCTCGCAACGGTCTTTATCCTGCTGATGGCCCTGTCATTTCTTTCCCAGGGCTATTACGGGGGGACCGACAACATCAACCATTACTTTCTGTCTCGTTATGCCTTCGCTTATCCCAAACTTTTCCTCAACCCCTGGGGCCGTCCGCTATATACAATATTGAGCTCGCCCTTTGCCCAGTTCGGATTTACGGGGATCAAAGTCTTTAATGTCATCCTTGGAACCCTCAGTGCATGGCTGGTGATGAAAACCGCCAGGGAGATCAAGGTGAACCCTTCATGGATGGCCGTTATCATGCTCTGTTTCACTCCCCTTTACATGGTCATGCTGTTCACCGCAATGACCGAGATACTGTTCGGCTTCGTATTGATCTGGAGCCTATACCTGTTCTTCTCAAAGCGTTACATTGCTGCAGCCGTCGTCATTTCGTTTCTTCCCTTCGCCCGTTCGGAAGGCTATTTCATGCTCCCTTTCATTTTTCTTGCACTGCTGTGGAGGAAACAATGGAAAGCCATCCCCTTTCTCGCAGCCGGATTCGCAGTCTTTTCGGTTCTAGGTGCTTACCAGTATCATGATCTTCTCTGGGTCATCCGCAATAATCCTTACCCTCTCATCCACCCGGTATATCATACTCCCGGTGATTTCTGGAGTTTTATAAAGCAGGCGGATGTCACTTTCGGTGTCCCCAACCTGGTCCTGCTGTGCATGGGTATTATCATGCTGGTGCTCAGCCTGTTTTCGGGGAACAGTGAAAAACGCATCAATGCCGCAGAGATCATACTATTGTTCCTGCTACCCGTGCTCGGCTACTACTTTTTCCATTCGTTCATGTATTCCAGGGGATGGGCGGGTTCACTGGGATTTATAAGGGTTATGGCAGCGATCATTCCCCTTACTACCATGATCTCGTTGTACGGATTTTCTCTCTTCACCATGCTGGCAGGCAACCGTAAATGGCTGCGCATAACGTTCCTCTTCATTCTGACCGGGCTGCTGTTATTCTTCAATTTCAAGACCTTTAATTTCCCTGTTCCCATGGGAGAAGAGGAAAAGCTTATTAAAAGAGCTTCCGACTGGGTTAAATCAAGTTTCAGTCCCTTGCCCCTCGTGCTTTATAACG
>JAPLDN010000360.1 GCA_026391755.1 Bacteroidota bacterium | reverse complement strand
AGTATATTCAAACTTACCGGAATTAGATGTGAGTACCTGTTTAACAAATATGTCTGACTGATTGAAACCCTGAAGAGGAAGCGACAGTAAAAAGCATAGAGTAGCAAGGGAAAGTAGCTTTGTTGAATTCATTGATTGGTTGATTATAGTTTGTAATTCGGGCTCAGCCCCGGTTTTACCGGGATCCCTGTTAAATATCGCCGAAGGTTATCGGTGAAAGGACCACTGGCATCCTGCAAAAGTAAAAAAACTGCCTGAATTTACAGGTAGAAAGGCTTAATGATTTTTCTCACAGCCCTTATTTCCCTCAGCTTGACGGTCTTTATGCTTCATCCTTGTTCCCATACCCTGTCCCATAGTCGGGCAGCCGTATAGTTCTGAATATATTGCTGATAATTTCAGGCATTGGTCAGGAGTGCAGATCTTTTTCAGTTGCTGAAACTGGACAATTGCTGCCTTTTGTAATATTTTCTGTAAATCCCCTATGGTTTCGGCGTACTGGTTCAGTTTCATTGTGTCGGGCATCGCAGAGGAGAGCTCACCCAGCATAGCTGCCCGTGTACATTTAATCTCGTTAACAAGAGGCTCTGTTTTTTCACGAAATTTTTTATTTATTTCAGAAACCTTCGCAGTTTGTTCAGCAGTAAGTGCAAGATGTTCATTCAATATCCTGCATGTGCCGCTACAACTTATGGTATCGGCATTCACAGCCTTGTTAGCCCTGTAATAGAAAAAGTAAGTCGTAAAGGACGAAATATTGAGCACGATCATAAGTATCATGATCCAGAACACTAACCTGTATTTATTGAAGTAATTCATATCGCTGAGGTTATTTATATAATTCCAGTGTTTTGTCTTCATCGTTAAGTTCGGAAATAAATAATTCGGCTTTCATGACACTTAAGTCATTCTTCGCCTTATTATGGCTGATATTTTTGCCCTGCATACCAGCAAAAAAGCCTGTAATGACAGCCAGCAGGATCATTGCAGCAGCCAGGGCCGGTTGAAGTAGGCGTGGCAGATTAAACATTATCCCATGTTCAGCTCCCCCAAAGTGCTTCTCCACTTTCAGCAATGTCTGTGCGGCAAGAAAAGGGTTGACTGGCGTTTGCCGGTCTTTCTCTATCACTTCAGTTAAAGAAGAAAATGAAGAAAGAAGGGACGCACAGGAAACACATCCTGCAAGATGTTCCCTTACCATGGCAATTTCAGGCTCCGGAAGCTGGTTTTCTGTAATTGCGAACAGATTAGTTCTTATGAAAGTACAATCCATATCAGTTCTTTTTTAATTCAGGAAAGTGAACCGCTAATTTTTGCTGAAGATTGAGCTTTGCCCTGTGAATAAGAGACTCCACCGACGACAGGCTCAGGTTCATGATCTCGCAGATGTCCTTGTACGGGAGGCCTTCGTGCTTGCTGAGAACGAAGGCGATCCTTTGGTTTTCGGGCAGGGAGCCAATAGCGTGGTTCAATAAATTTCTCTTCTCGGTGTCTTCCGTAAAAGTATTTTGGCTCCCTGATTCCATGGCCCTGGTTGCAGTATTGGCTCCGCTGTGAAACACATCGCCTAGTCTTTGGAATATTTCCCTGCGTTTATTTCTTTTCAGCTGGTTCAGGGAACGGTTGACTGTAATACGGTAGATCCAGGTCGAAAGCGCTGCTGAATAGCGGAAAGAGGCTGCCGAAGATATTATTTCAAGGAAAATATCCTGTGACAGGTCCTCTGCGTCTTCCATATTTCCAGTAAAATAGAATGCCGTTTTGACTACCTGTTTCTGATATGTTTCGATCAGGAACTGAAAAGCCTGGCGGTCACGCTTTAGTATTCCCTGCATCAGTTCGTTGTCAGTCATTCGTAGCCGGTAAGATAAAAGCAAAGGTCAGGCTAAATTTAATAAATATTCAGCCTGACCCGAAATTGCCTGAATTACTTGGTTGGTGCAGCTGTTTTTCCAGGAGATGTTGACTGACTAGTACTCCCTTGTCCTTGGCAGCAACCCATTTTCGCATTGTCTTTGGCGCAGCCTGCGCTTTTTGCAGCACAGCCTGATTTGCTATGGCTATCACTGCAGCTGACTTTGCAATCTTTCATTTCTTTTTCGGAACCGTTGGATTTTCCCTTGGAATTGGGGCCGTCCTTTTTCATATCGCAAATTCCGTCACCGTTCTTGTCGATAAACTTTGCGCATGCAGTTCCACACTGCGCTGTTTTAGTTTCTTTTACAGGGGTAGTTGTAGTTGAGGCATTTTGTGAATACCCATAAATTACAAATACAAGTACCATTGCAACCGGCATCATCCTTCTGAGAATCGTTTTCATTGTTTCAAATTATTGGTTTAACATTGGGTTTATATATTTGACAACCGGGAAAGGAAAAACCTGCGGTCAACCATATATTTTTTTCACCCACCCTGTCTATCCAATAAATAAACCTTCGATCCTTACCTTGAAACCCCCATCCTTGAGCTTTGTAACCGCATTAACAAGTCCGCTGTGCCTCCACTGCAGCATGCAGCGTCGCGGCAGGAACCAGTAGCGCATGCCAAGCTTAATTTCAACATTGGTTTCCTTGATTAGCCCTTCATAACCCTGGGCTACATAATAACCGATATCGATAAAACCCTGTAAGCGGGGCTTTAATGGACCAGTGACACACCAGTTTATAACGCCATTCCGGGCATCTACACTGGTCACAACTCCGCAATGGGTAACAGGGCATCCGCACGACATTCCCATGGGACGGCCAATCATGATGTCATCCTTTTTTACTCCCAGGTCCTTCACCAGGGCCGGGTTATAAGGCAGAATCGTTTCACGGGGGCCGGGTTCATTATCAAATGAATCGAGTATGAAATCAAACTCTCTTTTCAGGTTGTCTTTCCAGCCCAGTTTTTCCCCAAGGCCGGTATGATGGCAACTTAGGCAGGCCACAGGATCTGAAGCCTGCG
>JAPLDN010000418.1 GCA_026391755.1 Bacteroidota bacterium | reverse complement strand
CGTACAAAACTGACGCCAAATCCACAGCCATGGCGTATAACGCCTATGCCAAACTCAGGATAAAACATTTCACATTCAAGATCGGAGGGGAATATGGAGGCAACAACAATGCTTATACTATGCTGGGTGGATATGTTGTGAAATCAGTTACCGACCCGACCCGGGGTTTCGTTGATTATGCTAACGTCCGCAGCTTCGCAGCCTGGGCCGAATTCCATACGAATGCAACCCGCTGGCAACCGGGACTCTTCCTCGCTTATGGCAAGAACCTGGGCGCTGGTGAAGAAGTGAAAGGCCCCTACTACGCACGCGGCAGCAATATTGACTATGCCTACCGCATCTCACCCAGGCTGGTGTTCAATGCCGGCAAACTCAGGCTGGCCGGGGAACTTGAATATACGGCAGCAGGCTACGGCTCTACAAATGAAAAGGGCTATGTTTACAATACCACCGAAGTGGCTAACCTAAGGTTCCTGCTTGGGGTTTATTACTTTTTTTAAACCACTTCTTCAGGTAAGCATAGTCGAGGTAGTATAATACGCGAACTGAAAAACTGTTAGCCTGCGGACTGCCCAGGGTGGTGCCCAGGTTGTTGAAATAGCCCCCCTGGATCTCGGTGCCCTGGCTGAGGATCTGGTTCTTCCATACCACGCTGATCTCGCTTCCGGGTGCAAAATACCAGATGTACTGCAGATCCACCGAAAAGGCATTGAAGTCGATGTTGTTGTTCTTGTTGTAATTGCTGTAGTCAAGGTTCCCCTCACGGTTCAGGGTGTAATACTGCAGGTACCTTGCCTCTGACCAGTAATGCCTTACCCTCAATGAGAGTGACATTTTTGTATTGAATATATACGTTGCCGCTATCACGTTATTCCATGTAGTGATGTCCCTTCTCCCGAAATAGATCACTGTATTTTTCATCGAATCCACTGCTGTTTCAACCCATCCGTAGTTGTTCTGGTTCTTCTCGGTATACAGGTCAAGGCTTAACGATAAACGGTCGCTCAATCTCAAACGCGGAATGTATTCAAAAGAATAGTCCAGGTTGTTATTGCCGGGGGTGGAAGTAATGGTGAAATTCTCGGCATACCTGAACATCTTGCGGCTGTCGGTCCCGAACCTGAATGAGCCTGTATAACTCAGCGGGCTTTTAAATACCCATCCCCAGGTCCGGGGTTCGTAATAATCGTTGTAACCGAGCGGGATAATGCCAAGCTGGAGGTACAGATTCCAGTAATTGGTAAACGTGCATTGGTTCTGAAGGCTTACCGACAAGCTTTTAAAATTCCCGGGATTGTACAAGGAAGTATGCCTCACGGTAAGAGTTGTCGTATTATTGATTAGTTTCCATGTGGGTTTGAGGATCAGGTAATACAGGTTAAGCTGGTTCACCACATCGTTGTTGTATAGTAAAAAACCCATGTCGTTGGGATCGTAATGATCACCTGTTTCCTGCCGCCCCAGGTCAAACTGGAACTTCCCGCTGGGCTTGGATATTGAGATCACATATTGGTGGCCGAATACAGGCTGGGTGCTTACCTCGTATTTCTGGCTTACATTAAGCCTTCCAAATACCGAAAACGTATTCTTTTTATTGCTGATACTGCTTTCAAAACCCGTGACATTGGCCGAATAGGTCATGTCGGGGATCCAGTAATTGGTATTGATCAATGTGACGTACGAATGGTTCTTAAGGTTCTGATCTACCACGAGTACATTATAATTGGTAAACGGCTGGGTCATCAGCTTCCGGCTGGTCCAGGTTACGGTATCTTCCAGTGTGGCCCAGGTATTCGTGGTCATGGCATTGAAAAAGCCTATGCCTAATCCTTTACTGTTACGTCCCGAAATTTTCGTGGCATTAATAATTCGGGTTTCATCAGGATTGTTAGTGATGACTTCGAATGACTTCGCTGAGTCATACGGAACATTCCCGTATTTTGGCGGACCTCCCACACGCCGGGTATAAAAAATATCGCATTTGCTGAACATCTCTGTTGCTTCTGTGAAGAACTGCCGTCGTTCGACATATCTTACCTCAAAAGGTGTCAGGTTGAGGATGATGTCGTCGCTCTGTACCTGTCCGAAGTCAGGGATAAGCATCATATCGAGGGTATAGCTCTCGTTGATGCCGTACCTCAGGTCCATTCCTCCCCTGAACTGGTAGGACCAGCCGTTTGATGCGGGATCTTTCATCACATAAGATGAGAGATACGGCACAAAAGAAAGCCTCACCGGTGGTTTGATGTTGTTCATCCCTACCAGCCTGCCGTAATATTTGAAAATATTCTGGGTCTGGTTATCTACCCATGACCAGGTGGAATATTCCTGCCGGCGGTAGAAATTTCTCCACATATTGATGCCCCACACCTGGTTCTCTATCTTCGGAAACCTCAGTGCCGAAAAGGGTAATTTGATCTCGAGTATCCAGCATGAATCGTTGATGCTGGTCGCGCTCTCCCAAACCGCATCCCAGCTCAGGTCAACCCCCACCATGGAATACTTGCAGTCGTTCTGCACTCCTGCCGGGTTCACCTTGAACTCATACATATTCATCTCGTCGTTGTAAGGAAGGATATCGAACGAGAGATAATCGTTGGCCAGCTGTTCAAGCATGTCCCGTCGCCCAAGCTGTTTAAAGATACTGTCGGGAGACGGATCGTACATAATTCCTGCAGCATAGAGCGCATCATCGTCATAAGCGAACCTCACTTCGGTTTTAAAAGGCGGATGTGTTCCGTTCCTCGGGTTATATTCCACGAAATCGCCGGCCACAGGGAGGGTTTTCCAAAAGGGTTCATCCAGCTTCCCGTCTATCTTCGGGGGCTTGCTAATGCGGACAGCCTGGATGGTTTTGCGGGAATGGAAAGTCGAGTCACTGGTTCCCTGGCATTGAGAAATGTGGCAGGACAAAAGGAAGCAGAGTATCAGGATGCAAAATACGGGATCCGGGATGCGGGATATGGGATGCGGGATATCTGATATCTGACATCCGGCATCCAGCATCTGCACACTATCCTTTATCCCGGCCATCCCACGAAAATAAAACTTAGCTCAAGTTACAGAAAAAGTATTAGCCAAACCATGGAAAAAAATCGATGAAAAAAAAGCTTCTATACCGCCTGGATTATTTCAAACGGTATAAAAGCACAATTTTAACGCCCATCACGTTATCACGAGCGCTGCAACCATCATGATCTTCAGTACTTCAAAATCTTCTTTCCCCAGGACTCATGGAGCACCTCTGCCATGGCCAGGTAAATAGCCGATAAGCCGCAGATGATCCCTTCCCATCCGGCAACATGCCCGATAAAGGCAGAACCAGTCCAGTTACGAGTCGCAAGCAGGAAAAAGAGTATCCAGAGTGAAAGAAAGACGAAACTCAGGCAGAAACTCTTTCCGAAGGTACCTATCCACATAAAGAATGTGAACAAGCCCCACATGAAAAGATACCAGCCGATAAAAGCGTCGGGGCTGCGCACTCCTTTGCCTCCTGCAATATCAGGTAACACGAAGATCGCAACCAGGCTCAGCCAGAACATACCAAAGGAAATAAAAGCTGTCATACCAAAGGTATTCCCCTTTTTAAACTCCATAATGCCTGCGATCACCTGGGCAATGCCTCCATAGAAAATACCCATGGCGAGGATCATATCGCTTACAGGGAAAAACCCTGCATTGTGGAGATTCAGCAACACTGTTGTCATCCCGAAGCCCATTAGGCCCAAGGGTGCAGGGTTTGCAAGTTTACATTCCATACATCTCAATGATTTCGGCCTTGGTTTTACCAAGAATATTATATTTCTTGCCAACCTTTCTGAAAGCATCCAATGCCTTTTCCAAATGATGTATTTCATGGCCTGCGGAAATCTGGGTACGTATCCTGGCTGCTCCCTGCGGAACCACCGGGAAGAAGAACCCTATCGCATAGATGCCCTCGTTGTACAGGTCCTTCGAAACATCCTGCGAAAGCTTGGCATTGAACAGCATCACCGGGACAATAGGCGTATCGCCATCCTTGATGATGAGGCCGGCTTCGGTGAGGCCTTTGCGCCAGAACTCAGTATTCTTTTCGAGCTTATCGCGGCGTTCGGTTGTTGCTGAAAGGATTTCCAGTACCTTGATCACACCCGCCACAACGGGAGGAGCAATGGTATTCGAGAACAGGTACGGACGGGCTTTCTGACGGCACATCTCAACCAGTTCCTTACGCCCTGAAACACATCCGCCGGATGCTCCGCCTAATCCTTTTCCGAAAGTAGTTGTGATGATATCCATCTTGCCCATCACCCCGCATTTTTCATGCGTGCCCCTGCCTGTCTTTCCGATAAATCAGCTGGAATGAGATTCGTCGCAGAACAGCATGGCATCGTACTTTTCGCAAAGCTCAGCCATCTGGTCAAGCTTGGCTGTGTCGCCGTCCATTGAGAACACCCCGTCGGTGATCACCATCTTCTGGCGCTTGTCGTTATGCAGCTGGAGTTTTTCTTCCAGGTGCCCCATGTCGGAATGCTTGAACGTGTCGTGCATGGCGCTGCACAAACGGATGCCGTCGATGATGGATGCATGTACAAGCCTGTCGGAGATCATTACGTCATCTTTGGTGAGGACCGCTTCGAAAACACCGGCGTTGGCATCCATGCAGGAAGGGAATAAAATAGTGTCTTCAGTCCCGAGGAATTCAGTCACCATTTTTTCCAGCTTCTTGTGAATGTCCTGCGTACCGCAGATGAATCGCACCGAAGACATGCCATACCCATGGGAATCCAGGCCCGCGTGTGCGGCCTTGACGACTTCGGGATGGCTCGACAATCCAAGGTAATTATTAGCACAGATGTTGATGACTTTCTTGAGCTCAGCACCTTCGGGAAACTCAACTATAATGTCGGCTGCCTGGGCAGAATGGATGTAACGTTCCTGCTTGAATAAGCCTGCGTCTTTCATCCCGGTGAGGATGTCGCTGTACATCCCGCGGGTTTTGTCGGTATATGCCATAAACCCTCCTTATTCTTTAGTGAATTCCTTAACCAGCATACAAATTTTATTCACAGAGTCGAATGCCTCAGGTGTGGCTTTATCGTCAGGAATAGAGATCTTGTATTTGTTCTCGAGGAACCTTTTCAAAGATACCATCGAAAAACTGTCGACAATCCCGCCCGAGATCAGGGGGGTGTCGAAAGTAACTTCAGTATCATCCTCAACGTATTCGTTGACTACATAGGTTCGTACAATTTCTTTCATGTCTTCCATGTCTTGTTTCTCCTTTTTTTGTGTTTCAAGTTTATATTTGTCGGTTTTTTTGATTTGGTTTGTTGTAGTGCAGCGGATGCCGGATATCCAATATCAGATATCTGATTTCTGATATCTGATTAATCATTCTCCAGCGTACTCGTATCCCCAATCTCCTCTCCCCACTCCTTTGCATGAAGTATGCGGCGCATGATCTTTCCGCTGCGGGTCTTGGGAAGGGTTTCGATGAATTCGATCTCCTGGGGCATGGCCAGCGGTGATAGTTTCTTGCGGACGAAGTTCATGATCTCGAGGTCAAGGTCCTTGCTGGGTTCGAAACCGGGCTTGAGGGTTACAAAGGCTTTCACGACTTCCATGTTCACGAAATCGGGTTTGCTTACAACTGCCGACTCGGCTACCGCCGGATGTTCGAGCAAAGCAGACTCCACTTCAAATGGACTCACAAGATGGCCTCCCGTGTTGATCACATCGTCGTCGCGCCCCACGAACCAGAAATATCCTTCGCTGTCAATGCTTGAACGGTCGCCAGGCAGGTACCAGCCATTTTTGAATTTTTTCTGGTAGGTCTCTTCATTGCGCCAGTAAGTGCGCATCATTGAAGGCCAGCCTGGCTTGATGGCAATAAGACCAACTTTCCCCGGACCGTCAAAGGGCTCGAATTTATCGGCATCGATCACTGTAGCAGTAATTCCCGGGAAAGGCTTTCCCATAGATCCCGGCTTGATCTTCATACCGGGGAAATTGGTGATCATGATGCTTCCAGTTTCGGTTTGCCAGTATGTATCAAGGAATGGTTTCCCGAATACTTTCTCGCTCCAGATCACGGCTTCGCTGTTCAAAGGCTCACCTACCGACGCAAGATGCCTGAGAGTTGAAAGATCATATTTTTTAATGACTTCATCTCCTGCTTTCATCAGACTGCGGATTGCGGTAGGCGCTGAATACCACATGGTCACTTTATGCTTTTCGATGAATTTGTACCAGTTATCGGCCGAAAACCCTGCATCGAGCACGCACTGGGTCACCCCGTTGCTGAATGCACCAATGATACCGTAAGATGTGCCAGTTACCCAGCCTGGGTCGGCTGTGCACCAATAAATATCGCTGTCGAGGAGGTCAAGCACCCACTTGGCTGTAAGGTACTGGGAGATCAGGCTGTAATGAACATGTTTAACCCCCTTGGGCTGGCCTGTTGTACCTGAAGTATAATGGAGTACCGATGGCGATTCGGCTTTGGTCGGATGGATATGGAATTTTTCGGGTTTGGAGGCATTGTCCATGTCAAAAGCAATTTCCCTTTCACCAAGCGGTTTCGAAGGATCGGCATCCACAATAATAATGTGCTTGAGAAAAGGCATCTTGTCGAGGATCTTCCTTAACTTGGGGGCGTGCTTGCGCTGCGTGAAAACAGCCGTAGTTTGCGCATTGTCAAGGCGGACGATAAGTGATTCGTCGCCAAAGGCAGAGAACAGGGGCTGAACGATGGCGCCTATTTTCAGAACTCCCAGGAAGCCGATATACAGCTCCGGGATCTTGTCCATGAACAGGCAAACCCTGTCTTCTGGCTTGATCCCAAGGTCGCGAAGAAACTGCCCCACCCCGTTGGAGGTCAGGCGAAGTTCGTTGTAGGTGTAGCGTTTTTCCTGGCCCTGGGATCCTTCCCAGATGAGGGCTTGCTTCTTTCCTTTTCCAAGCTCGCAGATACGGTCGGAGCAGTACCAGCCAATATTGATGTTATTACCAGGCTGGTAATCAAGTTCTTTTTCAGCAATGCTCCAATCGAAGTTTTTAATCCTTTCGTCGTAGGATCCGATGTTTGACATAGGTGTAAGAGGGTTTTTGGTTAATACTTGGTTCTCGGCACTGGGTTCCGGGTTCTGGGTTCTGGAGATTTTACCCAGTGCCAAGTACCTAGTGCCCAGTTACCTAGATTTCAATAATCACTACCGCAGTTGTTAATTCCTTAACATGCGATAAAGATACATGAATTTTTGAAAATCCCTCTTTTTCGGCTAATTCTTTTGCCTTGCCACTCAATCGTATATGTGGCTGTCCGAGTTCATCGTGGTAGATGTCGATATCGGCAAACCGTATGCCAAACCTCCAGCCTGTGCCAATGGCTTTCATCAGCGCTTCCTTGGCCGAGAACCTCGCTGCATAATGCTGGTACTTGTTCCTGTTTTTTGTTTCGCAATATTCAATCTCCCCCGTGGTGAAGATCTTGTCACGAAAACCGATGTCACGCTCCATCACTTTCTGGATGCGTGCACATTCGATAATATCTATGCCTGTGCCGTAGATCAAATTGCCCCCAGTTGTTTACCTACTTTTCTGAATTTATCGAGGGCGAACCCTATCTGTTCCAAAGAATGTGCGGCGCTTATCTGCACGCGGATACGCGATTTGCCTTTCGGGACCACGGGATAGTAAAAACCAATAACGTAAATGCCTTCTTCCAGCAAGGCATTGGCAAATTCCTGCGACAGTTTTGCATCATTAGGCAGATGCCCGAACAACACCGGTACTATCGGATGTATCCCGTCGACTATCCTGAATCCCGCATCCTGCATCCCTTTCCTGAACAGCTGTGTGTTCTCGAACAGCTTATCACGCAGGGCGGTGGTTTCAGAAAGCATTTTCAGTACTTCGAGTGTGGCTCCGGCAATGGCAGGAGCGAGAGTATTCGAAAAAAGGTAGGGACGCGACCTCTGCCTGAGAATTTCAACGATCTCCTTTTTACCCGAGATACATCCTCCGGAAGCGCCACCCAGGGCTTTCCCGAAGGTTGTAGAAATAATGTCGACCCTCCCCTGTGCATTGCAGTGCTCGATAGTCCCCCTGCCGGTCTTTCCAACAAACCCAGTGGCATGCGAATCATCCACCATCACGAGTGCATCGTATTTTTCGGCCAGGTCACAGATCTTGTCAACCTTTGCAATGATGCCGTCCATCGAAAATACTCCGTCGGTCACTATGAGTTTGAACCTGGCTTCGGATGCATCCTGAAGGACTTCTTCCAGGTCTTCCATATCATTATTCTTGTAGCGGAACCTCTGGGCTTTGCAAAGCCTTACTCCATCGATGATGGAAGCATGGTTCAACTCGTCACTGATGATCGCATCCTGTTCTCCCAGAAGGGGTTCAAATACTCCTCCGTTGGCATCAAAAGCAGAAGAATAAAGTATGGTATCTTCGGTTCCCAGGAATTCGCTGAGCTTGGCTTCAAGGTCTTTATGTATCTTCTGGGTCCCGCAGATAAAACGAACGCTCGACATGCCGTAGCCGTACCTGAAGAATGTCATGTTGGCCCCGGCCATGGTCCTGGGGTCGTTCGACAAGCCAAGGTAATTGTTGGCGCACATGTTGAGGACCTTTTTGCCATTGGTCATGATCTCCACTCCCTGGGGGGTGGTGATGATCCTTTCGGTCTTGTACAGTCCGTCATTGATGATGCCCTCGAGCTGCTTCTGCAGATGTTTCTGAAATTTGCCGTACATGGGAGTAAAAAAGTTGGGTTTAGTGCCTGTAAAATTACATAAAAAACTTATCGGACTGTTCTCAGGTTTAAGGACCTGAGTTTAGGCGAAAGCTTTGCAGTGATGCCGACTACCAGCAAGGTCATCAGACCCCCGAAGATCACCGATGGGATCAACCCCATAAGTTTCGCAGCGAGCCCCGATTCAAAGGATCCTATTTCGTTGGAAGACCCAATGAAAATTGAATTTACCGAAGCCACTCTTCCCCTCATCGCATCCGGGGTTACCAGTTGCATGGTGGTCGCTCTGATAATGACACTGATATTGTCGAACATCCCGCTTATCATCAGTAATCCAAAAGAAAGAAAATAGTTCCTGGAAAGTGCAAAAAGGATGATAGACAATCCGAATCCGGCTACGCTGAAAATCAAATATTTGCCCGCTTTAACCATAGGGGGTTTGTGCGCAAGGATTGCGCCCATGATCACTGCCCCGGCCATGGGAGCCGATCTCAGGAATCCGAGTCCCTCGGGGCCGACTTTCAGGACTTCGGCTGCAAAAACGGGAAGCATGGCAACCGCTCCCCCGAACAACACCCCGAACATATCCAGCGACATAGCCCCGAGCAGGATCTGGTTTTTAAACACAAACTTCAGTCCTCCCGAAAGCCTTTGAACCAGGGTCTCGCCTTTTTGTATTTCAGGCGCAGGCCTGTTCTTTACAAAGATCAACAGTAAGAAGGAAAGGAAAAGGAAAATGATAACACTTATATATGCCGCTCTCACCCCGAAGAACCCGTAAACCAAGCCTCCAACCGCCGGACCGGTGATCGCACCGATATGCCATATCATGGAATTCCATGTCGAGGAATTGGTGTACAAGTGACGGGGGACAAGCTGAGCCATCAGTGCGATTATTGCAGGATAAAGAAACGCCCTTGCAATACCCGAGATGGCAACCACGAAATAGATCGGATACACTCCTGCTTTGCCCAGTATCCCGAGAGACGGTACAGTGAAAATAAAAAGTGCTGAGGTTCCGCAGAGGAAGAGCAGCATGAACCAGACAATAATAGATTTCCTATTGTATTTATCGGCTGCATTACCTGCAAATAAAGCTGATGCAATATTGGGAAGAGCTTCTGCCAGGCCAATCAGGCCAAGCGACAAAGGATCTTTGGTGATCTGGTAAACCTGCCATCCCACGATGATGCTCTGCATCTGGAATGCGATGGTCGCAAAAAAGCGGAAACTTAGAAACAAACGGAAATCTCTTACGCGCAAGACTGCGTAAGCATCATGTTTTTCTGGGTTGTTATCCAATGGCCTATTCTTCGTCGCTCTCCTGGTCTTCGTATGCCTTCAGCAGTTTATCCTGTATATCGGAAGGAACCTGGGCATACTCGGCAAATTTCATGCTGTAGGTTGCGCGTCCGCTGGTGATTGAACTCAGAGAAGTAGAATACCTGTTCAGTTCGGCCAGCGGCACTCTTGCAATGATCTTCTGGAACCCGGCTTCACTGTCCATCCCCATGATAACAGCCCTGCGGCCCTGGAGGTCGGTCATGACTTCACCCATTTTATCCTCGGGGACCAAAACTTCAACATCGTAGATAGGTTCAAGGATCTTGGGACCTGCGTTTTTGAATGCCTCCCTGAAAGCATTACGGCCTGCAAGTTTGAAAGAGATTTCATTCGAATCAACCGGGTGCATCTTGCCATCGTATACATTGAAGACGATGTCGCGGGCGTAGGACCCTGTAAGAGGACCTTCCTCCATCTTGGCCATGACACCTTTCAGGATAGCGGGCATGAAACGCGCATCGATTGCGCCTCCAACAATACAATTATGCATAACAAGTTTTCCACCCCATTCAAGTTCTATGGGATCCCTGCCACGTATAGGAAATTCAGTCTGGTCGACCATGCCTTCCTTATACGGCTGAATCATCATATGCATGCTTTGGCCGTTTTGGTGATGGTTTCACGGTATGGAATACGCGGGGCCAGATAATCGATGGAAATTTTTTCAAGATTTTCGATGATCCACTTTGTGAAGTTGAGCTGTAATTCGCCCTGTCCCTGGAGGATAAGCTGCTTTAGCTCCCTGGAGTATTCAAACACAAGGGTGGGGTCCATCCTTGCAAGTTCGTTTATGGCAGCTCCGAGTTTTTCATCATCGGCAGCGTTCTTTGCTTTCACGGCAACTCGGAATTTCGGTTCCGGGTAGATTGTGGGTTCAATGATGTCGTCGGGGTTTTTGATTGAATTCAGCGTATTGCCCGTATGCACATTCTTCAGTTTTATGGTAGCGCCAATATCACCGGGCATGAACTTCTCAACTTTGTCGCGGTTCTTCCCATTAACCACGAAGAGCTGGGAGATTCTTTCCTTGGTGTGGTTACGGCTGGGATTGATCATATCCTGTGCTTCGACGATCTCGCCTGAGTAAACCTTGAAAAAGGAGATCTCGCCGATATGAGCTTCTATGGAGGTTTTGAAGATAAACAGGGCTGTGGGATCCGAAGCCTTGAAATTCAGCTGTTTTCCCTCGGTTGTCTTTGCCCCTGGCATCTCATTGGGAGCGGGCACTGCACCGGCGATGAATTCCAGCAGGCGTCCGACGCCCATATTATGTTTAGCACCAATACAGAGAACAGGGAACATGCTCCTTGAAATCAGGCCGATCTTCATCGCCTTGTTGATCTGTTCTTCGGAAAGCGTCCCTTTTTCGAAAAATTCTTCCATCAGCTTTTCATCTTTCGAAGCAAGTTCTTCGATAAGTGTAGCCTGCATTTCTTCGGCCTTGTCCTTTTCATCGGCCGGGATGTCACTGATCTCAGGTTTGCCTCCCCCTGCAGGATATTTATACATCTTCATCTTAAGCAGGTCGATGAAGGAATTGAAACCTGTGCCTGCGTTTACAGGATATTGTATTGCAGTTACATTAGCGCCGAAACGGGCTTTAAGATTGCGAAGTGTTTCATCATAATTGGCATGTTCCAGGTCGAGCTGGTTCATTGCAAAAATCACAGGCTTGTCGGCCCTTGCAGCCCAGCGCCATGTAATTTCAGTGCCCACTTCAACCCCGTTCTGTGCATTCACTACCATGATGGCAGTATCGGCAACACGTAATCCGCCAATCACCTCACCTATGAAATCGTCGAAACCGGGAGCATCCACTATATTGATCTTCTTATTGTCGCAAAGAGTATACAAAAGGGATGCGCTCACCGAAGCCTGGCGCTCCAGCTCTATCGGGCGGTAATCCGAAATTGTGTTCTTGTCGTCGACAGTCCCGCGTCGGGTAATCAACCCACCCTCAAATACCATCGCTTCAGCTAAAGTCGTTTTTCCTGTTTTCGTGCCTCCTATGAGCACGATGTTACGGATCTCATTGGTCTGGTAAACCTTCATGTCAAGTAGTATTATTCTGTTTTTATGATGAAAATGTTAATTTTCAGAAAAGGCCTGCAAAGTTATTAATAAGGTTGGAATAATCAAATACACAGTGATATATAGATTGAATCTCGACAGCGGAATGGTGATATCCTGGTTTCAGATCTCTGCCCTGATCCTGTTCCAGCGATCCCTGCTCATCTTTGATCCTATGAATTCTATAACGTTGCCGCTAAGCATAGCCCCATATTCCCCGCAGGTTTGAAGCGGTTTGCCGGCCGACAGCCCATAAAGAAATCCGCTTGCATAGAGATCGCCGGCACCGGTTGTATCAACGGGTTTAACGTCGATCACCCCGATGTCCCAGCTTGCTTCCCCGCTTTTTATCATCGATCCCTTGCTCCCGATCTTGACTACGGCAATTTTAACTTTTGAAGCGATCTCGTCCAATGCCTTGCGGGGTTCCAGCCCTGTAAGTGCCTTGGCCTCTTCTTCATTGGCGAAAACAATATCTATATACTTCGTGATGATCTCGTTGAGAAATTCCCTGTTAGCTTCAACGACATTATAACTGCAAAGGTCGATAGCGGTGACAAGGCCTGCGGCTTTTGCTTTCTCAGCAACGGTTCTCACCAGCTTGTGGTCTTGTACCAGGAAGCCTTCGATAAGCACATAATGGTAATCTTCATACCTGAAGTTTGAAACGAATTCATGTGAAAATTCAGCCGATGCCCCCAGGTGGGTGGCAAACGTTCTTTCGTAATCGGTGGTTACAAGGGCAACAACCCTTCCTGTTTCATTTTTACTGTGGATCATGTGAAGGTCCACCCCGGCATTGATCATGTCCCTGACAAAAGATCCGCCGAATTCGTCCTCTCCTACAACACCTATAAATCCTGTCTTTGCCCCAAGCATCCCCAGTCCGTGGATGGTATTGGCAGTTGATCCACCTGCAGATTGCGATTTTTCAAAAGCCTTAAGCCTGTCGAGCACCTGGTTTGAACGGGCCTTATCCATCAGTTGCATGCTGCCTTTTGGCAGATCCAGTTCACTGAGGATATGATCGTTATCTATACGAACCATGATATCTACCAGGGAGTTTCCTATACCCAATATTTTTTTCATCAGACGATTTTTTGTGAGATAATTCACGAATTACGATTTAGGAATTACGATTTAAGTATTCGTCAATCGAAAATCGTAAATCATAAATCTCATAGCTGTTGCAAAAGTACACATTTTCCGGCAAAATCTCTACAGTTACGAATCTGTGTCACATCAAACGCAACCAAAATCAGGCCCTCCCGTATAACCAAGAAAAAACAGCCATGAAAACACTGAGATTTCTGATGATAGCCCTTCTGTTTACGGCATTTTCAGTGGAAAGTTACGCTCTTATTGATGATTGTCCTTGTCGCAGGCGGGTTATAAAGAAGATTGTGAAGCCGAAGCCTATCGTCTATAAAGCCCCGGTTAAAAGATATAGTCTTTTTCAGGACATGCCTTATATACCGGAAGATCAAGGCTGCAGCAGGCCCGGCATCAAGCAGGTTGTCAATTACCAGCTTAAGGTAATGCCAAACCCTGTTCAGCAAAGACTCAATGTCATTTCCTTCATACAGGATTCAGGAATGGTCAAGATTGAACTCTTCACATGTGAAGGAAAGCTCATTACCACCCTGATGAACGAATACTGGGAAGGCGGTACCAATGTGCGGACCTTTGACCTCCAGGGAAAGATCAAACGCGGGATTGCCTTTGTGAGGCTGACAACCAACGGCACCGTTCGCCAGGTCGAAAAGATCTTTGTTCTTTAGAAAACCATCAATCCCCTATACCAAAAAACCTTCCGGCGCCACTCAGGCGCCGGTTTTTTTATGCCCCTGATGTAATATTTTTCATAATTTCACGTCTTAATTAGACTGATTCAAAATTGTAGTAAGATTTACTGCGGATGGCGAAAAGGTTTAATCAAAGGAGATTATGATTCGCACGGTTTTAATATTCATAGGATTGTCGGCGTTTTGCCTGGGCGGGTGCAGCCAGGGGAACAAGAGCGACAATCCGCAAACAAATAAAAAAATGGAATTCAGAAAGCTCACCCCCGAAGAGGAATACGTTATCGTGAACAAGGGGACCGAAAGGCCTTACAGCGGCAAGTACGAAAAATTCAACGAAAAAGGCACATATGTCTGCAAGCGTTGCGGGGCTGCCTTATACCGATCTGAAGATAAGTTTGACGCGGGTTGCGGCTGGCCCAGCTTTGATGATGAAATTCCCGGGGCGGTCAAAAAGCAGACCGATGCCGACGGGATGCGAACAGAGATCCTTTGTGCACGTTGCGGCGCCCACCTGGGACATGTGTTCAAAGGCGAAGGGCTCACGGCTAAAAATACCCGGCATTGTGTGAATTCGATCTCCATGGACTTCATTCCTGCAAAGTCCGGGGTTAAATCCGATACAGCAATCTTTGCAGGAGGCTGTTTCTGGGGTGTGGAGTATTTTATGAAAAAGGCTAAGGGAGTGACCTCAACCAGCGTGGGATATACCGGCGGGCATACCGATTATCCTACATACCACCAGGTATGTGCAGGGAATACAGGGCATTATGAAGCCATTGAAGTCGTATTCGACCCTTCTAAAACCAACTTTGAAGAAATTACAAAATTGTTTTTCGAGATCCATGACCCCACAGAGTGGAATCACCAGGGCCCCGACTGGGGTGAGCAGTACCGTTCGGCCGTGTTTTACCGCAACGAGGAGCAAAAGAAGACAACCGAAAAACTGATTTCACAGCTAAAAGCCAAAGGATATACTGTGGTGACTGAAGTCAAACCAGCTAAAACCTTCTGGAAGGCCGAGGATTACCACCAGGATTATTACAACCACAAAGGCAGTGAGCCCTACTGCCATGGGTTTGTGAACCGATTTTAATGGAGTGGCTGCATTATCCGGTTATCCGGTTATCCAGTCATCCAGCTATCAAGTTAATCCGTCATCCACTCCCCCATCATTTATTTGCGCCCGCCATCTGCGGGATCTTTATCTTAGTGTCCTTATCGATACCCGAGAGTATCTGGATATTGATCCCGTCGGAGAGGCCGGTTTTCACGAATTTCTTTTCAAATTTCTGGGGGGCTGTCTCTACTTCGACATAGGCCGAATCCCCCTCGAACTGCAGGAGGCCTTCCTTGATAGCAAGTACATTGTCGGCCCTCTGGAGCACGATATCCGCATTCGCGCTATAGCCTGAGCGGATGAACCGGTCGTTCTTCAGCACGACATCGGCTTTTATTTCAAACTGAACGGCGCCGTTTTCGAGCACTCCCTTCGGAGAAATGTATTTCAAAATGGCTGAAAATGTGTCGTTTTCTATAGCTCCGACTGTAAGCGAGAGGTTCATGCCAGGCTTGATCTTACCCACTTCCGTTTCATCCAGCTTGCCCTGGAAAATCATATCGCCAACGTCGGCAACAGAAGCTATTGTCGTACCTGCATTGAAGTTGTTGGTTTCGATAACCGAGGAACCCACTTTTACCGGAACATCAAGGACCATTCCGCTGATGGTCGACTTGATCAACGTATTTGTGGTTTTGCCCGATTTCTTGTTCACGCCTTCGCGGATCAGTTCAAGGTTGGCTTCGGCAGCATCAGCTTCCTGCTTCGCATTCTTGTAAGCTATATCCGTTTGCTGGTATTCAGCTTCTGCTATTACTCCCTGCTGGTAGAGTTTTTGTTTGCGGTCAAAATTCATTTTGGCATCTTCCTGGGCAATCTTTGCCCTTTCGAGCCTGCCTTCCGCATTGTTCAAGTTAACCAGGTCGGGAATGATACGGACCTTTGCAATAATATCGCCACTGTTGATCTTTTTTCCTGCCTCCACGTAGATCTCTTCAACAATGCCCGAGACCTGGGGCTTGATTTCGATCTCTTTCCTGGGGATGACCGATCCCGTTGCAACAGTCTTCTTGACTATATTGGTCATGAATGGCTTGTCGGTCTTGAAAACTACGGGTTTCTCTTTTGATTTGTTGTAGAGATAAAATATCGTGGCAACGAACAATCCAAGGGTAATTACAAGCAGTGCGATTCGAAGTATTTTTTTCATATATGGAGGATGTTTATTGAGTTTCCGTTAAAAATAAGATAGTTGGATCAGCAGCACTGCGTGCTGCGATAACCAGATATCCAGCTATCGGCGCGAAGCGCCTTATCCAGCTATCCAGTTATCCAGCTATCCAGTTATCCAGCTATCCAGTTATCCAGTTTCATTCATATCTTAACGCATCTATAGGTTTAACACTCACCGCTTTCCGGGCCGGAATAAGTCCTGCGACCGCCCCTGCAACAACGAGTATGGTAAGGGCTGTAATTGCTACATTAAAATTGATCCCGGGATGCAGGAACATTTCTGTATTCGCTCCTGAAGTTTCAAGGAGGTAATTGATCAGTTCCAGTAAGCCAACCCCCAGTGTTAATCCAAAGTATCCCGAGAAGGTTGTCAGCACCACCGATTCGGTGATGATCTGGTTGATTATAATCCATGGGGTTGCTCCAAGTGCCCTCTGGATGCCGATCTCCTTGGTCCTTTCCTTTACCACCACCAACATGATATTGCTAACGCCGATCACGCCTGCAAACAGGGTACCAATACCAACAATCCAGACCAGCAACTTGATCCCGAAAAACAGTCCGATCATCTTTTTATATTCCACTTCCAGGTTGAAATGCCCGATAGCAGCATCATCGGAAGGAGCAACGGAATGGCGTTTTTTCAGTACCCTGATTGCCTTTTCTTCAACAACAGCAACAGGTATCCCGTCTTTTGACGTGATATTAAAAAAGCCGATGGCATCGCCCATATTGAATGTCTTCTGGCAGGTTGTAAACGGCATATGGATTCTCTGGTTGTCGTTGCTGGCGGCTTCCCCTGTGCGTTTTGACTTGAACAGACCTACCACCTTAAAATACACCCCGTTGACCTGGATATACTGGTTGATTGGGTTTTCATTTTTTTCGAACAGCAGTTCCTTAACTCTCAATCCTATGACAACGACCTTACGTTTTTCCTTGATGTCAATTTCATTGATAAACCTGCCCTGCATGAGGTTAACGGGATCTATGCTGTCGAAAACTGGATAATCTCCGAAGATCTGGAAGCCTCCCGATTTAAGTCCGCGGATCACGTTGCTCGCACCGTTAAACCCGCCCACGTTGGTGCGTGGAGCCAGGTATTTGATTTCGGGGATTGCTTCATCCAGGGCTCTTACATCCGCATTCTCATAATAAAATTGCCGTCCCCTTGTAAAACCTTTATACGGAACCGAAGTTTGCTGTGCCCAGATAAAGACACTGTTGGTAGCCATGTCGCCGAAGTTCTGGGAAACCCCGTTTTTAAGACCGTCGCCTGACCCCATCATGATCACCAGCATGAAAATGCCCCAGAACACGCCAAAAGCGGTAAGGAAAGTCCTGAGTTTATTCTTTCTCAGAACATGATAAATTTCCTGCCAACGATCAAGATCAAACATATTATTCTTCTCTAAGTGCTTCTATCGGTCTTATCGCCGCTGCCTTTATTGCCGGGAAAAATCCAGCAAAAGCGCCTGCAATGATCAGTAATATAGTTGCCCCTATTGCAATTGCGAAATTGGCTTCCGGGTTCCTGAAGAAGTCGGAAGGCGGCATGTTTTTGGAGATCAGTTCCAGCAGCCCCACTCCAAGAACCAGTCCCACATAACCTGCAAATCCTGTAATGAGGATTGCTTCCTGCATGACCAGTCCGATGATAGATCCCGGGGTTGCGCCTAATGCTTTCCTGATCCCGATTTCCTTCGTCCTTTCCTTGACCGATATCATCATGATATTGCTTACTCCCACTATTCCTGCGATAATGGTTCCGATACCGATGATCCATATGAACATCCTGATTCCCGCGAACAGGGAGTTAAACCGCTTTACTTCTTCGCTTTTATTCATGATATCGATGGCCCTGGGGTCATCGGGAGAAAAGGTATGCGAACGGGAGAGTGTAAGCTTGGCTTTTCTCAGCATGGCGTCGGCTTGCTCAGGAGATGCATCCCCTGTAGTGAATGATATCTGGTTAATGACATTGCTGGTATAAAATACTTTCTGGGCGGTGGTAATGGGTATGTAGATCCTTTTCTGCTCGTTATCGTCACGACCGAAATCGCGGAAAATCCCGATGATCTTGAAGGGTACGCCTTTGATGTTGATGTATTTTTCAAGTGCAACAGTATCT
>JAPLDN010000405.1 GCA_026391755.1 Bacteroidota bacterium | reverse complement strand
GCGTGCCAGTTCGCGGGCGAGTTGTTCCCGCGTCAGGCTGGCGGGCGGCTGTGCCGGATAGCTTTGTTGCAAAATGGCAAGATCGCGCTTGTAAGCCGCGACAGTGTGGCTACTGAGTCCTTCCAGTTGCAGGTGCGAAACAAAGGTTCAGACCAATTCTTATGACCTCATTCGCTTTTATCCTTGGCGTTGTTCCTCTTGTTACCGCCACAGGAGCCGGCGCCAACAGCAGGAATGCCCTGGGCACCTCGGTTTTCGGGGGGATGCTCATCGCTACCATTTGCGGGGTTCTCGTCGTGCCAACCCTATATGTCCTGTTTGAGAAACTGGAACAAAAAGTATTCAAGAAGAAACCTGCAGAAACAGGAACTCTGCCTGAGTCAAAATAATATTCAACCATGTCTAACATTACGATATGATCTCAAAAAAATATATAATCCTGCTCCTTGCCGCACTACTGCTGGGAGGAATTAATGGTTGTAAAATCGGACCTAATTACAAGAGGCCCGACACAACCCTGGGCAAGCAGTACAGGTTTTCAAACCAGACCGATACACTTTCATTCGCAGATACATCCTGGACAAAGCTTTTCAGGGATACTGTATTGCAGAATATGATCAGACAGGGTATCAAGGCTAATTTTGACCTGCGGATAGCTATTTCCCGGGTTAACCAGGCCATGGCACAATTCAAGTCGGCAAGGGCTGATCTCTACCCTTCTGTAAGCGCCCAGGGGGCTGCTGCATATAATAATGTACAAAGGCCTCCTTCAGGTACAGGCACGGTTGAATATAATGACCTTTATGCAACAGGAAACCTGAGCTGGGAACTCGACATCTGGGGAAAACTCCGGCGGGCCAAAGAATCGGCAAGGGCCCAGCTGCTTTCCCAGGAAGCATATCAGCAGGCTACATACATCTCTCTTATTTCCAGTATCGCCCAGGGATATTATTCATTGCTTGAATACAGGGATGAACTGAGGATCACAAGGGAGAATGTAAGAATCAGGGAAGAAGCGTTTGCCCTTGTCAAGGCAAAAATGATCGCAGGAACTGCCTCCGGCCTTGTCGTTGCCCAGGCCGAAGCCGAACTGGCCACGGTCAAAACACAGATACCCGCCCTGGAGAAAGCTATCGGGATCCAGGAAAATGCCATCAGGCTGCTGCTTGGTGATCTTCCTGGTGAAATAAAAACCGGCAGCCCCATGATGGCACAGGTGGATTCAAACATCCTGCCCAAAACCGGGATCCCTTCAAGGCTCATTGTGCGCCGGCCCGACCTGATTGCCGCTGAACAACAGCTGGTCTCAGCCAATGCCCAGATCGGCGTTGCAAGAGGAATGATGATGCCGACACTGACGATCAATGCATCGGCTGGATATTCCACTCTTGGAGCCGGCATTATCGGATCGGCTGTGGGAGGACTTGTTGCGCCAATTTTCAATTTCGGAAAATTAAGGGCCAACCTGCATAAATCGCAGGCTTATCATGAAGAAATTCTTGCGACATACCAGAAAGCAATTTACACGGCTATCGGAGAGGTTTCCGACGGCATGCTGTCTGTCGACAAGATGAAACAGATGGTAAATGAACAAAGAAACCTGAATAATGCCGCACAAACTGCCTTTGACCTGTCGAACCAGCTGTATAATGCCGGCTATGCAAGTTATCTTGATGTGATCAATGCCCAGAGACTACTTTACCAGGCTGAGATCCAACTGTCACAAGCTGAACTCAATTCAATGCAAAGCGTCGTTCAGCTGTATCTTGCCCTGGGCGGTGGATGGAAATAAGAATTCTTTAATAGCATACTTGTATGCAAAACATTTTCAATTGGCAAAAAACTGCCCTCTTATCGGGGCTGTTGCTGATGGCATTTTCAGGCCAGCTTTACGCACAAAGCAAAGCGGATAGTCTTACCGAAGAATTGAAAAATGAAATATTTGGAAGACTCAAGCATTTCACTTTCGGATTTTATATCGATGCGTATTATAATGGAACCATAAACAGTCAAAATGACACATCCAATGTAGTTCCGTTTGCAGGAAACTGCCCTGTTCAGAACCAGATACGCATGAATGTCGCTGCTATCGAGATTGGCTACACTTCTGAAAAGGTCAGGGGAAAACTTGCAATCCAGTATGGTGATGCCCCAAACCTGCTTGCTGCACCCGAAGCTCAATTCATTAAAAACATCAGGCAAGCCAACTTTGGGTTCAGGCTGGGAAAGAAACTCTGGCTTGATTTCGGTTACTTCCTCAATCCCGTGGGTATAGAATCATCCTGGCCTGTATTGAACTACCTGAGCTCGGTTTCAGTGGGAGGATATTATGAAGTTGGAAGCGTTTTGGGCATAAAATTAACCTGGAATTATTCCGACAAATTCTGGGGAGGAATTATGGTCGGGAACCCATACTCACTGGCGTATTCCAAAAACAACCGTATGGCAGGACTGACGTTTATATATTACAAACCGGTTCCTGAACTCACACTGAATTACAATAACTTTTATGGAAATGCAGCTCTGACCGGCACATCCCCCGAGCATTTTCTTTTTTATAACAACCTGATTATTCAATATAACCCGCTTGAAGGTTTAGGCTTAACCGGCCAGGTAGACTTCGCAGCTCAGACAAACAGCCAGATGGAACCCAACACGGATAAAACCGCAACCATGTTCTCGGGCCTGCTCCAGGCCAAATACACTTTCGCGAAAAAATTCTATGTTGCCGGAAGATATGAATTTTTTAATGATTACGATGGCTTCATGTCACAAGTGTATCATTACAATAGTAAATGGCGGGGCCTTATGACCCAGGGATTTTCAGTTGGGTTCGAATATAAACCTGTTAAAATCGGGTACATCCGGATGGAGTACCGGCATTTGTTTGCCGCCGATGGGAATTATGTTTTCAAGAGCGGAGAAAGTGACCAGCTGCAATCAGTTATTTTTACGACAGGTGTCAGGTTCTGATCCGCCCTCCCAACAACATTAAAAGGTAAAACCAATTGTAAATACAATGCTCCAGTCATTTAATGATGGACCTCCTCCGGAAGGCTTACTGTCGTAATCGTGGTCGAAATATTTATCTTTGGATGCCTGTATCGCAACCAGGAGAATTTCGTTGCGATAATACCTTCGAAATTCGTAGTTGCATTTACAGAGTCGGTTGGTTTCTCCCTGTTGGCAAGCACTCCTCCCATAAAGTAGAACCTTATCGGATTGGTGTGAACCAGGTCATACCCGGCTCCCAGGCTCAGCTGGTAACGGTAATCCAGGTCCAGCTCACTGTTTCTTTGCATTTTTGTCCCCAGTCCCATCCAGAATTTCCCCTGGAAAAAATGGCTGTATTCCAGGCCGATATCATATTTCTCCGAAATCACGACAGAGTCGGAAATATGCTGCTGGCTATAGAACAGGTCCGCCGTAAAAGAAAACAGGTCCTTCCTCGCCCGGTAATTTATAACACCGTCAAAATAAAACTGTACGGTATTTGTCGACTTATAATAGTTTGCTCCCAGGTCTATGGATCCGTAAAATTTTTTCCAGAATCGCTTGTTGATCTTTGTAATCTCAACAATATCGAGCATTCGCTCAGTCACCGTATCATTAGAGATTACGATATCGATGCATCCGGTTGAATCGGATTTAAGGATGGACCCGTAATAACTAAAACCCGACTTCTTTACAAGCTCATAATATTTACCCGAATGGATGGTTTTGATCTTATCATATTCGATATATATAATGCTTATGCCTTCGGTACTAAGCTTAATCTGCCCGTTTTCATATTTCTTTATCTCGCCGGTGATCCGGTCTCCGTTCAGCAGGTAGATCGTATCATTTTTCTGGGCGGATGACTTTTGAACGAACCCGCATAAAATGAGTATTGCAATGAAAAGAATACCGGCAAAGTGGTTTGAAGATGAGTTCCCTTTAGTCATATTTAATTTCCCGGCAATAATAAGGTATTCATGGTTTAAATTTTCTTTCAGTCCTGAATTTCTTTGCTGCAGGTCCGGTTTCTTTCAATATCAGTGTGAGCACAATGGCTATAGCCACGCCATAAAGCAGCGGTTTAAAAGCAACCTGGTAATGTATCATTTCCATGTCTGCCGATGGCCCTGTGACTTTAACAAGTATCCACCCGAAGACCGGGCCAAGAAGTGCACTGAGCGTGAAATTAATAAAATTTACGACTCCGGTAGCTGTACCGCTGAACTGGGGAGGGTTTGCTTCCTTGATGACGGTATACGGGAGCATGGCGGCACCCGATGCAATGCCTGTAACTATTCCGATAGAAAACGGTGGAAATATGCCGACCCGCCCATACAGGATCCATGACAGGCAGGCAAGCAGTACAACAGCCCCTCCAATGATTACTGGTTTTCGCCGGCCAATCCTGTCGGAGATGAACCCCAGCAAGGGACAGCCAATGATCCATCCGAAGGGGACGCTCGCCGATCGCATAACGGCAGAACCAAAATCGAAACCGTGAGCATCCTGGAGAAAACGCACCCCCCAGATCATATCAAAAATTGTTGTTGGTATGAAAAGAAGGCCTGCGATAAGCCCGCAAAGTATGGACTGCGGATTGGTGAACACGACTTTAAACGCATTGGTGGCGTTTTTCACCCAGCTTCCCTCCTGTTTCACAGGTTCATCTTTGGGCATCAGGAACCACAAAAGGAAACCTATTGCAATGCCTGCCACTCCCATCCCAATCCAGAAACTTTGGCATGACACACCTGCACCGATGAGAGGTCCTACCGCAAATTGTCCCGCAGAACCTCCTGCCATCCCAAACATCTGGGTTGCACCGATCAGTGTCGCAGCTTTGGTGGCCGAGAAATGCCGGTTGGCGATATAGATAGCGCCTATAAGTGCAAACACCCCTCCGGCTCCCTGCAATATCCTGCCAATACTGCCAATTGTCTGGTTGCCGGTACTGAATAACAGCGCCCCTATTCCAACAGCAGCAGTTCCAAAGGGGATAACCTTTCTCGCTCCCAGGCGGTCAAGGGCGGCCCCGGCTACAAGGCTGAAAGGAGAATAGCCGTAATAGAACAAAGCCACCATGGAGGCCACTGCAAGTGCACTGATTCCAAAGGCTTGAGAAAGTTCCGGCATCATAACCGAAGGACAGGAACGGAGAGTATACTGGAAGAAATAATAAACAACGGCCAGAAGCCAGGCAACAACAGCCATTCTTGAACTCTTGCTCATATGGTGGTTGTTTTTATCGAACCGGATTTAGCAAAGTACCAATGACACTGCCAATCCTCCTTCGGATGTTTCCTTGTATTTTGAATTCATTTCCTTGGCCGTCAGCGCCATGGCTGCAATGGTTGTATCGAGGTCAACGCGGCGTTCCATCGGATCTTCCTCGCTGGCAATACAATATGCCGTCCAGGCTTTTACAGCCCCAAAAGCGCAGCGCTCGATACATGGCACCTGCACATAACCGGCAACAGGGTCACAGGTCATTCCGAGATGACTTTCAAGGGCCGATTCAGCAGCATTTGCGACCACCTTGGGGCCTTCTCCCAATGCCTGGGCGATCATGGCTGCAGCCATCGATGAACCTACACCTACTTCAGCCTGGCATCCTCCTTCGGCACCCGAGAGGGTGGCATTGTGCTTACAGAGGTAGCCGATGGATGCAGCTGCCAGGAAAGCTTCACGGATCTTTTGAGACGGAGTATTAAGGTCACGCAGAGATTTGAGGACTGCAGGCAGGATACCGGCTGATCCCGCTGTAGGGGCGGTGACGATGATGTGCCCCCTGGCGTTCTCTTCACCCATAGCAAACCCGTAGGCAGCGATCTTTGTCAGTGCTTTCCCTGCATCGCCCTTGTTGGTGTCCTTGAGGTTCTTCATCATGTCTAAAGCCTTGCTGTGCAACTTGATCGGACCGGGAAGTATAGTATCAATTTTCAATCCGGTATCAACTCCGCGTATCATAACTTCGGAAACCTGGTCGAGGAACTCCATGATCTGTTTCTCACTCTTTCCCGAAATAGCTATTTCGTTTTCAAGCAGCAATTTTGCAAAGGGGATCTTGTCGTCGATCAGGTACTTCTTTAATTCCTTTGCATGCTGATAGGGGTATTTTGGCTGCCCTTTATCCGGTGGCTTATAGCCCTTCCATTCAATGAAACCACCTCCAACCGAATAATATTCAAGTTCATACAGTGTTTCATCACCTGCAAGCAGCTTGCAAGTCATTGTGTTGGGATGATGGAAATCTCCTTTGGTCGCGTCAAATATGATGTCTTTGAGGGTTGTGGTAAGAGTGGTTGGTCCAAGGATCAGCTTGTAGGTCTGATCGGGATTTGCGGCCAGCGAATCGAGAAACTGGGGAGGACACGTTGCCGGGGCTTTGCCAAGCAGGCCTGCAAGGGAAGCACGGTCGGTGCCGTGTCCTTTCCCGGTTGCACTCAGGCTGCCGTACAGATGTACTTTAACTGCCGTTGACCTTTTTAGCTGGTCGGACGGAAGTTTGGAAATCCTCTGGTAGAAGTCATAAGTGATCCGCATGGGTCCCATGGTATGGGAACTCGAGGGCCCGGGACCCATTTTATAAAATTCTTCAAGCACGGTCATAATAGGCCCTTTCGATTGCTTTAGAAGTTGAGCATCAGGGGTAAGGCCTGCCTTGGCAGTATCTGCAGACGCTGCTCCTCTTTTCGGCCCTGATGATCCAGTACAACCGGTGAGAATTGCTGTGGCTGAAGCCGCAAAAACTGTCTTGCCAAAATCACGACGTGTAAACCTGAACCGCGAACCGGCATTCTGAGAACCGGAGTCGCAGGGAGTACAATCAATTGAACTGCAGCCGCCGCAATTTTTATCAAAATTGCTGATTACTTCGATAAGTCTTTCCATATGGGCTTGATTAATAAATGAATTACCTTGAAACATATATATTCATTGTTAAATCATGTAATCAGGGGGCATTCAGCTATCTCTTTCAAAAATAAAAAATAAAAATAACAAATTGCAAGAAAACAATCACAGAAAGCGTGTCAGAACTGACAATACAACATGTTTAATTAAAAAACTAACTTTGGCCTGGTATTTGTCATATTTCCTGACCAAACACTCTTAGCGTGATTCATTTATCAAGGAACGATATAGAACAAAGATACCGCAGGGTTGCAGAAGCCATTTTTGAGCATCGCTTCAAAACAGCACTCGATGAATTTTACCAATGGATACGTTTTTCATCAAGGCAGGAGTTTTTTTACCAACTTGAAACCCTCAGCGACAATTACAAGACTTTACTGCGTTACGCATTCGAAGGTTATAAGGACGCTCAGCAGGAGACAATCCTGAAAAGTCTTTCAGCTTCGCTAATGTCACTTGCCGATGAGTTACAATATAGCATGCGTGAACCGCTTCTGCCTTTTCATCATAATGAGAAACAGCTCCTTCTACAGGAATTCGGGGAAGATCCTGAACAAATCATCGCTTCCATAGAGGAAATATTCCTTCACCGTGAAGTAAATAAGCTCATCGATAGCGGGAATGATAGAGAAGAGGAAGCTCATTCGGCCATTCCGCCCGAAATGCTGGACAAGTTGTTCAAATTGGTATGGCTCACCGAAAAGATCAAAGACCACCATCTTAGTCTTGCAAGGAGGATAAACCGTTCGGGAAGCATAGAATGGTATGAAAAATCACTTATTGTAAGCGCCCTGACACTCAGTCTCCTGAACTATTTCGATCCCCTGAAGTTCATTCTGCTGATTGAGTTTACCGAAGCCGGAGAAAAACATGTATGCCAGCGTGCATTGGTTGGCCTCATCCTGGGTCTTATTAAATACGACCGAAGAATCTCCAACCATCCTGAACTTATCGAAAGGTTGCATTCACTCTCGGGGGATCCGGAAATTGTGAAGAACGCGGAAGTAATCTTCCTGCAGTTCCTCATGGCAAGAGAGACTGAGAAAATAACGCGGGAGTTTGAAGAAGAAGTGCTCCCCGATATGAAGAAGATGATGCCAAAAATTGAAGATAAACTTCAACTAGGCGATCAGACCGAAGAATCTGATATGGAAGGGAAGAACCCCGGTTGGAAAGGTATGGTTGATGAAGTTCCGGGATTGTTTGAAAAAATCGAGAAGTTCTCAAAAATGCAGATGGAAGGCGGGGATGTTTTCATGAGTACCTTCCAGATGCTAAAGCGCTTTGATTTTTTCAACCGCATGTGTAACTGGTTCATCCCGTTTTACAGGCAAAATCCAGAATCAGGGATATTATTTCCAGGTAATGATGATCTTAACCGCAGGCTTTACGACAGTCTTGAACACGCATTTTACATCTGCAATTCCGACAAATACTCCTTTGTCCTGAATTTCCAGGCAATCCCGGAACAGCAGAGAAACCTCATCGTTACAAACTTCGAAGCTGAACTGGCACAGATG
>JAPLDN010000054.1 GCA_026391755.1 Bacteroidota bacterium | reverse complement strand
CATCCGGAAGGATTTTTTTTACCTGCCCTGTGAAGTTGGGCAGCATTGTGCAGCGCAGGCCTTCATCTCCGAACATCCCCTGATTAAAAGCAAACACACATATGGTCAGTGAATCGGCAACTTCCACCTTCGAGAGTTTGCCTGTCACTTCCACCACCTTTCCGTTATACTTATTTCCGGCTTTTGCTTTATCAGCAGTATATTCCTTGTAAAGACCGGCGGCTGCAAGGGAATAAGCAGCTTCAATCTTTTCATAATTGGGATGAGGTTTGTTATAGAGGAAATTAAACACAAGGAATGCAGCTATGACAACGGTTAAAATCAGCACTGAAGCGACTTTATGCCAGGTTTTCATGTTGATCTGATTTTAGTTCAATTTGAATATCAATAATAATCAACGGAAAATGGTGGTGCGAAATTATCCGGCTACCTGAATTCTTTAGGTTTGACAACTGTGAAGATCCTGGAGATATTGAACCCAAGGAAAATGTCTCCATTCTGCCATTTTCCGGTTGTTTGGGTAACGATGCT
The DNA here is from genome assembly GCA_026391755.1 of Bacteroidota bacterium. Taxonomy (GTDB): domain Bacteria; phylum Bacteroidota; class Bacteroidia; order Bacteroidales; family FEN-979; genus CAIRDP01. The sequence goes on along the minus strand of JAPLDN010000054.1, from coordinate 1,102 downwards.
TTCCATGTTTTCGCCGTTGGCATTAGTAAGGAAGATCTGGAACACATGCCCCCCTGTTTCTATATCAACTCCGACCGATAGTGCGCTGGTTGCGGGAGTCGACTTGATTTGCCCCGGGATCAGGTAATAATATTCAGCATTAATTGCAACACGCTGGCTTATCTTGAAACGGGCACCTGCTCCGATCGAGAAAATGTTATTGTGGTCATCGGGTGTAGGTACAAGGTTCACATGTATATAAGTAGGTGCAATCTGAAGCGAAAATCTCTGTCCGAATTTCCTTGCGAGGATTACCTGGGTGGCATAGGATATCCTGGATGAAAAATAGTTCTGCCGGTTCGGATCTGACCATGTTGTCGTGTAGATGGATGTGCTGCCGAAGATTGTCAGCGTGAATGGCATTATTCTTGCCCCTTTGCTTTGTCTAAGGACTTTGAACTTTAAAAAGCCGTCCCATGTATTCTGAAGGGTGTTCAGTCCGACCCCGAAACCGAACCAATCGAATGCACCATATTCCAGGCCTAATCGAACCTGGGCCTGCTTTAAGCCAAAGAGATTTTCATAACCGGTATTAAGCGCGCCGAAATGGTGAGAGAACATGAAAATGAGATTTCCTGCTGGAGGATTCTCGCATGATTGGCCAACAATGACCCTGGTAGCCTTAAAAGTTGCCGAAGTGTAGTCGATCAGAGGTTTCGAGTCCTTGTTTAACAGGGCGGTCATATCATCCTGGGCAATTGCATTATGAGCAAATAGTGCCAGAAAAAGCGAAAAGAAAGTATATAAAATATTTTTCATGGCTGTAGGTTTAGTTGTTTGGGGCTCCCTGGTTGATCCAGTTTTTGATTTTGCCAAGATCACAGGCTGATAACTTAGCGCCCAGATTAGGCATGCTTACATAGCCTGCTTCCCAGTTCACTCCTCCCCAGAGTTTACCGTTGTTGGCTACTTTGCTGAGCCCTGCCCAGGTTTCGGTGATCACATTGCCCGAAGGACTCGATGTGGAGTGGCAGGTATTGCAGTTCGCTGCCATGATTGGGACAATGGTCTTTGAATATGAAACATTGGTACTGTCGCATTGGGTCGCCGAAAAGGGGTACAG
>JAPLDN010000118.1 GCA_026391755.1 Bacteroidota bacterium | reverse complement strand
CCGGCTTTGAAAGATCTATGAACGGAAAACCGTGAATGAAATGGTTGATCTGGCGTTCAAGAGTTGCAACACTCATTCCCCTGTCACTTATTTGAATAAGATCACTTTCTGAAAACATTGGAAAATTTTTCACGAAGATACAAAACAGCTATAATCTTGCTAAATCTTGTTTAATCCCGGCTTAATCTTTGCCTTTAATGGATTTTTTATCACATTTGTATACTATTGCTGAATTTAACGTGTTGTAAAATTAAACCCTTAAAAATTAAGTATTCATTGAAATAATTTATACTTATGAAAAAACTGCTTGTCTTAGGGATGTTAATCTATGGATACACATTATCCGCCCAGGTTGCCCCGCATAAATATTTTATAGAGTTTACCGACAAGAATCAGAACCCATATTCCCTTGATCACCCGGAACAATTTCTAAGTGAAAGGGCAATACAGAGACGATTGTCAATGGGGATAGGGTATGAGTTCAATGATATTCCCGTTACGCCTGCCTACATCCTGGCAATACAAAATACAGGAGCTCAAATACTTAATCCGACAAAATGGCTCAATGGAACCACGATATACCTGGCCGATACAAATCTGATCAATACAATTAAAGCTCTCCCTTTCGTAAAGTCAGTAGCTAAGGCAAGTATTGCTAAAACCGGTAAATCCGAGTCACCTGATAAATTTAATATTGAAAATCAACTAGTTCCGGTTCCAATGCCCTTGCCTTCAGTAAAAAATGCTTCAGCTTATAATTATGGGATATCTTATGATCAGATCCATCTAGTAAACGGTGACCTGATGCATCAAAATGGTTTTCGAGGCCAGGGGAAGGTGATAGCCCAACTTGACGCAGGTTTTTATCATGTACCCGTTTTACCTGCCTTTGATAGCTTGAGAGCTAATAACCAGATACTTGGACATAAGGATTTCGTGAAGAACGGACTTCCTATCTTTGATGATCCTACCGACCAGCACGGGATGTGGGTATTGTCTATCATGGGTGGAATCATACCTGGTTACCTGATAGGTTCTGCTCCAAAAGCTGGCTTTTGGCTGTTAAAAACCGAGGAAAGATCACATGAGTATGAAACTGAAGAGTATAACTGGGTATCAGGTGCCGAATTTGCGGATAGTGTCGGGGCTGATATTATTACCTCCTCATTAGGTTATACTGTTTTTGATTCAACCTTCAAAGATCATACCTGTGCTGACATGGATGGACATACTACGGTTTGCACCAGAGGGGCTAATATTGCTTTCAGCAAGGGAATTGTTGTAGTAATCAGTGCAGGAAACTCAGGTAATGATCCTAGCTGGCCTTGTATAAGTGCACCCGCAGATGCCGATTTTGCCATCGCCTGCGCAGCTGTTGACTCAAATGGGAATAGGGCAGGTTTTAGTTCGTTAGGAGTGGATACTGCCGGCAGGGTAAAACCGAATGTGGCAGCGATGGGAGCTCTCACTGTTATTCAGGATGCAGGTGGCGGTATCAGCAGGGGAAGCGGCACTTCATTCTCTGCACCCATCATTGCAGGCATGACAGCTTGTCTGATGCAGGCCCGCCCAGCCTTTGCAAATTCCTCCATCAAGAAAGCAATCGAACGCTCCGGTAACCACGCTTCCGTTCCTGACAGCCTAACCGGATATGGAATTCCTGATTTTGTTAAAGCAATGAATATAACCTCAATAAATAGCCTTAGTGAGAGTTCTGGTTTAGGTATCTATCCTAATCCTGTGTTATCCCAAACTACGCTCAACTTTAAGTCCGGAATAGGAGGGAGGGTAACAATTAAATTCATTAATTCACTGGGAAAAACTGTATGGGCAAGAGAAGCTATCATTGTAGCAGGAGACAACAAGCTTATTATTAATGATATATCAGGATTAAAACCAGGTGTTTACATTGTGGTTGTTGACTCTGATTTTTGCCATGCAAGGACTAAAATGATTAAACAACCCGATTAAACTCTTCAGAAATCACTATCAGACCCGGTTGGGAGGAATCTCAGCCGGGTCTTTTTTTTATGCTCGGTTTACAGATGTAATTACAATTGTAAACAAACGATATTTGTTTATCGGATCAGATGATCAACAATATTGAATTGCTCTTATATTAGTCGGGATTCAATTGATGAGCAATAATTATTACATTTCCGTAGTAGTTACAATTGTAAGTTTTGTATATTTACATTATTATTTATGAAATGTACAAACGTAAACACATTAAATCACCACGCTTACAAATGTAAATTCTTTTTGTTAAACTATTTTGTAATTATATATAGAACAGTAAATCAATAGAATAATATTATTTAGATAAACTTATAATTTAATACAAAATGATTGAGCGGGTTCTTGAGCTTATGCGGATAAAAAACCTGACAAGTTCGCAGTTGGCAGATGCAATTAAAGTACAGCGTTCAGGTATTTCACATTTTGTTTCGGGCCGAAATAAACCCAGCATGGAATTTGTTTTAAAGATTTTAAACTACTTTCCGGAGGTAAATCCTGATTGGCTTCTCTTCGGTAAGGAACCTGTCTTAAGAAAATCTGCCCAAAATTTAAATGGAGATTATATTCCTGAAGATGACAGGGAGCATGATCCTGGTTTAAATGATGAACTGTCAGAAGTTCCTCAGCCATCTTTTTTGGGAGAATTGTTTCCCGGGCAAGAAAGTGCAAAGCGGCCGAACCACAATGATTTAAATGAATTGCCTGCAGATCAGACGCTTAAGCGCGAAGTGCCTCGTAAGAAGGAGGTTAAAAGCCTGAAAAGAGAAACTACAGGCGAAGAAATAGAAAATTCGGCTGCATTTAAAGATGGATCCGCTGAAAGGATTGTGATCTTTTATAAAAACAGGACATTCAGGGAGTATTATCCTGAATAACAACTTACGTTCTGTAAATCAAACTCTTTCAAGCTGAGAAAAGAAGAAATTGCCTTCCCTTTCGGCAGTTAAATCGGCATCGGAACCGTGAACAGCATTCTCGGTGATGCTTTTCCCGTAGAGGTTTCTTACGGTTCCCGGCTCAGCCTTTGATGGATCCGTTGCGCCAATAAGTTTACGGAATTCAGCCACTGCGTTCTCCTTCTCCAGGATTGCCGCTATTATAGGCCCTGATGACATAAACCGGGTCAAATCTTCATAAAAGCCTTTAGCGCTATGTTCTGCATAAAAATGCCCGGCCTGCTGCCTGCTTAAGTGGATAATTTTCAATGCAAT
>JAPLDN010000129.1 GCA_026391755.1 Bacteroidota bacterium | reverse complement strand
AGATAAGGTCAAGGTCGTCGCTCCTGTTGTAGGACTTCATCAGGTTATTCAGAATGTTAAGCGTAATGAGTATGCTGATATTAAGGGGGTGAATTGTGAGATATACCGGGGAAGAACTCATCAGGATAATGAAGATCAACGATGCCAGCGAGGAGTTCTTCAGCACCAGTTCATGCCGGTTGAACAGTATGTTCAGCCACCATGTTTCAAGCAAAACCAGCAGAAATCCAAGAATAACAGCAAGATGGGGCAGGTTGCCAAGCATTGAATACAGGAGGCTGTATAAGGGAACAGGACCTTCAGGGCAAGGAAGATGCGGGGGGAGTATGAATGCTTTGCCCCAGAGCATAAACCCTAAAAGACCAATAACCAGATATTGGGCGGCGAAGCTGGAACGGAAAAAGCGGATGAACATGTCTTAGGAATTATAAATCAAACCCGATATCCTTTCTGTAGTACCTGCCCTCAAATTCAATTTTTTCAGCATTGCAGTAGGTGAGAGCAAGCGCTTCATGCATGCTGTTTCCCAGGGAGGTCACTGCAATGACTCTTCCTCCGTTGGTGATTAGTTCGCCTTGCTTCATAGCCGTTCCGGCATGAAACACGAAGGACCCTTTAACGGTCTTTTCACCACTTATAATTTTGCCTTTTTCATAGGCATCGGGGTACCCTTTGGAAACCAGCATGACTGTAGTACATACCCCCGGATCAATTTGAATGGTGTGTTCTTCCAGCTTTCTTTCTGTTACAGCTTTCAGTAATTCTATAAAATCGTTTTTAATCCTCGGGATCACCGACTCGGTTTCGGGATCCCCCAAACGGCAGTTATATTCTATTACGAAAGGATCTCCCTTAACGTTCATCAGCCCGGCAAAAATAAAGCCCGTATAATCGAGACCGTCTTTTTTCAGTCCTTCGATGGTCGGCTTCAGTATGCGTTCTTCAACTTTCTTCAGGAAAGCCTCATCGGCAAAAGATACGGGGGATACAGAGCCCATGCCCCCGGTATTGGGTCCGGTATCGCCTTCTCCTATTTTTTTATAATCCTTTGCTTCCGGAAGGACCAGGTAGGAATTCCCGTCGGTGATCACGAAACAAGAGCACTCAATTCCTGAAAGGAACTCCTCGACGACAACCCGGGCCGAAGCTTGTCCGAACTTGGCATCCCTCAGCATGGCGGTAAGCTCATTCAGGGCTTCTTCTTCCGACTGGCAGATCACTACTCCCTTGCCTGCAGCCAGTCCGTCGGCCTTTAACACATAAGGGGGCTTTAAGGAATGTATGAATTTTATGCCTTCTTCAAGCCTTGTGGAATCGAAGGTTTTATATGCTGCTGTGGGGATCGCATGGCGGACCATAAACTGTTTTGCGAAGTCTTTGCTGCCTTCAAGCCGGGCCGCAGCTGCAGTTGGTCCAATAACAGGGATCCTGCGAAGCTCCGGATCGGCCAGGAAGAAATCGTGAATGCCTTTAACCAGGGGATCTTCAGGTCCTACTACAAGCATATCAATACGGGTATCCAAAACGAATTTCCTGATGCCGGCAAAGTCATTTACCGAAAGGGGAACATTATCCCCGAACCGGGACGTACCGGCATTTCCGGGGGCAATAAACAGTTGCCTTAAGAGGGGGCTTTGCGATATTTTCCATGCGAGGGCATGTTCCCTGCCCCCTGAGCCAAGTAGAAGGATTTTCATATACGATCAGGATTTAAGAGCCTTTTCAATGGATTCCCAGAGGCGGTCGGCAGTCTTCTGCCAGTTAAACAGGTCTTTCCTCTTCCTGCCACGAATGATAAGGTCCTGGCGGATACTCTCATAATTCGCAATCTTGTAAAGGGCGTCCGAAATACTTTCAGGGCTGAAAGGATCGACGTACAGAGCTGCATCCCCGGCCACTTCAGGCATAGAGGTCACCTTTGACGTGATCACTGGCACGTCGCAGCGGAACGCTTCAACAATGGGAATGCCAAAGCCTTCGAAATACGAGACATAAGTCAGGGCTAGCGCAGAACCAAGCACACTAACAAGCTCATCTATCTCCAGTCGGCCAATAAACACTACATCATCAGAAAAAACCATTTCCTGGAAAGCCATGTCAATGTCGCTGGTCCACCATTTCTTCGCGCCAACGATCAGGAGCTTAACCTCCGAAGGATTCGATTTTTTAAAGAGATCGAAAGCCCGGAACAGGTTAGCCAGGTTTTTACGGGGATGAAGCGAACCGATAAAAACAAAGTACGGGCAACCGTCGGAATACTCCTCCCTGGTTTTGCTTCTTTCTTCCTCGCTCAACGGATGATAGGCTTCATTGTACCCGTCGTACACAACATCGATCTTGGCAGGGTCAACATGATATTGCCTTACAATGTCTTCTTTCGAAAATTCTGATACAGTTGCAATCCTTGCTGCCCGCTCAGCATACCTGGGAAAATAGTAACGGTAGTAACGCCTTGTCCAGAAAGGAAGATCCTGGGGGTAGTGCTCAAAATTAAGGTCATGGAAAACCGCCATGGACTTCACATCAGTTTTGAGCGAGAGATAGCCGTCGGGCGAAAGAAATAGATCGGGTTTCAGCTTTTTAAAAAGCCCCGGAAGAGTGAGTTCAAACCACCAGTAATAAAGGAAAGGGTGCCGTGCGTGGGGATATTGAATAACAGGTGTGACATTATCCGAAAATAAAAATTCCGCATCATATTCGCGGTCAAAAATAAAATAAAAACGATGTTCAGGATGCTGGCTGGTGATGCGCTTCAGAGATTCAAAAGTAAACCATCCTATCCCTTCAAGTCTGTTGCGGATCAGCAAGCGGGTATTGACAGCAATATTCATCGAATTGTTTAACTTTGTCACAAATATCATAATATTTTTCAATGATTGTGTGGGAAAATATTCCCGCAGGATCAGGAAAATTGAAATCAGATGCAACGGAAATTCCTGACAAACCTTAGTTTGCTGCTATTTCTCAATCTGCTTATCAAGCCTTTCTGGGTATTTGGCATTGACAGGACAGTGCAAAACCTTGTGGGAGTAGAAGCTTTTGGATTCTACTTTGTCGTATTCAATTTTTCATTTCTTTTCAACATTTTGCTTGACCTGGGCATAACCAATTTCAATAACAGGAATATAGCCCAGAATCATCATTTGCTGAGCAAGCATTTTTCGGGCATTCTGCTAATGAAACTGCTGCTTGCGTTCCTGTACCTGGGGGTCACTTTTTTCGTCGCAATCTGGAAATACAATCCCGAACAACTTAAGCTCCTTGCCGTACTTGCATTTAACCAGTTCCTGATTTCCTTTATCCTGTACCTGAGGTCCAATATTTCGGGGCTTTTGATGTTCAAGACCGACAGTTTTCTTTCGGTGCTCGACCGTATGCTGATGATACTCTTCTGCGGTGTGCTGTTATGGGGGCATGTCACCTCGACCCCTTTCAGGATAGAGTGGTTCGTTTATTCCCAAACCGCTGCCTATATATTCACAGCCCTTACAGCCCTGATGATTGTCGTTAAAAAAGCGAAGTTCAGGCGGTTTAACTGGAACTGGCCTTTTTTCCTGATGATCATGAAGCAAAGCGCCCCTTTTGCTTTGCTGGTTCTGTTCATGACCTTCTATAACAGGCTTGACCCGGTTATGCTGGGCATCCTTCTTGATAAAGCAAAAGGTAATGAACAGGCTGGTATTTATGCATCGGGTTTCCGCATTTTTGACGCTGTGAATATGATCGCCTATCTCTTTTCGGTCTTGCTGATCCCTGTCTTTTCGAAGATGATCAAACATAAGGAGAACATTGAGTATATGGTGAAACTGTCATTTACCATGATAATTACACCGGCCATCCTGATTGCCCTGGGTTCGTTTTTTTACAGCAATGAATTAATGGCTTTACTTTACAATGCCCATCTTCATGATTCGGCACATGTATTCCAGATCCTGATGGGCGGATTTATCGCGGTTTCAACAACCTATATTTTCGGCACACTCCTTACTGCCAATGGCAATCTCAAGGAACTTAACATCATTGCCTGCTGCGGATTGCTGATCAGTTTTTCCTGTAATTTTTTCCTGATACCGAAATTCCTGGCAATCGGATCGGCGTATGCCAGCCTTATCACCCAGTTCACAACAGCCTTTGTTCAGGTATTAGTTGCCGTTAAGGTTTTTAAACTGAGACCTAACTATCGCTATCTCTTCACCTTGCTTTTATATATTCTCGGCGTTATTTTAATCAATGTCGTTTCACGGATGTACCCCGTGCATCTTTCTTTTATCCCCGGCCATCTGAGCTGGGTAGGAGGCTTCCTGCTCATGGTCATTGCCTCGGTCCTCCTGTCAGTCTTGTTAAAATTATGGAGTGTTGGGTCCCTGCTCAGGATTCTCCGCAGTGAGCGTTGATATTGACCCTCTTGACCCACGCTTATTGTTCTATTGGTAAATTTGCCTACCTTTGAAACAAATTTCATCCCCATCCCTATGGACGGTAACGAAAAAAAAACGGAAGAATTTAATTCCTCCAACCTGGTGATCTTTCTCTACAAGTGGAGGAAGCCACTGTTCATTGTTATGCTATGCGCATTGTTTGGTTCCTGGTTTTTCTCACTGCCATGGTTCATTACGCCCAAATACAAATCCACGGTTATCATGTTTCCTGCCAGCACAAGTTCTATTTCAAAAGCGCTTCTGAGCGCACAGTATTCCAAAGGTCAGGATCTAGTGGAAATAGGAGAGCAGGAACAGGCCGAACAGCTTCTTCAGATACTTAATTCGAGCCGTATCCGTGAGCGCATTATCAATAAATTTCACCTGATGGATCATTATGGGATAGACACATCTTCCCATTACAAGTATTCAAAACTTTATAAAGAATACGAAGATAACATCAGTTTTCGCCGTACCGAGTTTATGGCGGTTCAGATCACTGTTTACGATGAAGACCCACAGCTTGCTGCCGATATAGCAAACGGGATTTCATGCCTCCTCGACACGGTTAAGAATGAGATGCAAAGACAGCGATCGGTAAAAGGACTTCATATTGTTGAAACAGAATATAATGACCTCCAGAAGGAACTTAGTAATATTGTCGATTCTCTTGTAAAATTAGGCTCGCTTGGTATTAATGATGTTGAATACCAGTCGGAAGTATTGAACCAGCAACTGGCCATTAACATTACATCAGGCAACAGAAACGCCCAGGCTGCAATTCAAAAAAAACTGGATGTGCTCGGAAAATACGGCGGTGTTTATATGTCGCTGAAAAATGCCCTGGAATTTAAGACCGAACAACTTACAGTTTTGCAGGCCAAATACAAGCAGGCCAAAGTGGATGCTGAGGAAAGCCTGCCGGTAAAATTTGTGGTAAGCGACGCATATAAAGCTGAAAGGAAATCATATCCCATTCGCTGGCTCATCATGCTGGTTTCTACAGTCTCTTCATTATTCCTTGCAGTGATCGTGATCATGGTCATGGAAAAGATAAATTCTTACAATACCCAGAAGAATTTCCAACTGGGACAGTCATAAAAAAATCAGAACAACAGAAAAAATCTCAGTTTATGGATAACTTCTTCAATAATGTCAAGCTGCTTGATCTCGTTATCAAATGGAAGTATCACCTTCTTGCCGTTATCATAGCGGCAATCCTTCTTTCGGTATTATTCTCAAGCCCGATCTTCATTACTCCATTGTACAAATCCTATGCGGTTGTTTATCCTTCAAATATTTCCCCTTACTCTACTGAGAATGAGACTGAGCAAATGATTCAGATGCTGGGTTCAAAGGATATCCGCGATAGTGTGATCCATAAATTCAATCTTGCAAAACACTGGCGCACCGACTCCACCTATGAATACTTCATGAGCACAATGGTATTCTTCTGGGAACAGCGGGTGAAGATCGGGAAAACCCCGAATGAAGCTGTTGAGATTGAAGTTCTGGATCCGGATCCGCAAATTGCATCTGACATGGCGATGGCAATCGTTAATTACTACAACATAAAAGTGAGATCACTGCATAAGGAGAAATTCGGTGAAGTTGTTGAGAATTACAATTATATTATGGCTAAAAAGCGACAATACATTGATTCTCTTGGTAAAGAGGTTGTCGCGCTGGGAACCAAATATGGTATTTTGGAATATGGAGGACAAACCCGTGAAGTGATGCGTGCATATTTTCTGAATAAAGGCAGCAGCGAGGTTCAGAAATACAGGCGCAATCTTGAAGAGCATGGTGGTGAGGTCATGAAACTTGACGAAATGATACGATCTGAATCAGGAACTTTTGCCCAGTTAAAACTTGATGCCGACAGGGCTTTGATGGATTATAACCGGAAGTATACGCATGCAAATTTGCTTAGCAAACCTTTCCCGGCCGATAAAAAATCTTTTCCCGTTCGCTGGCTCATCGTGGTGATGTCGACTCTTGCTGCCTTACTCCTTGCTCTCATCGTTGCCAGTATAATCGAAAACAGGAAGCAAACTTCCAGGAATGCAGCTCAGCAAGGATAAAATAGAAGAAATTAAGAGCTACCTGACAGGGGAGAATGCCAGGTATACTTTGTTTTACGCAATCAGCGGCTTGTTCATTTTGCTGAATGCTTATATGGTGTACCGTAATTTTTATTATACCCTGCTTTTGCCACTTGGCCTGGTTATCCTCTATATTTTCTTTTACCGTGTTGATTACGTTTTATTACTGATAACATTTTGCACACCCCTGGCTGTCAACCTCACGCAATTTGAATTCAATGTGGGGATCTCACTGCCAACCGAACCGCTGATGATGGGGGTGTTACTGTTGTTTATTTTAAAGTTGTTTTACGAAAATAATTTTGATCCAAAGGTCTGGAAACATCCCATGACCATGATCATTGGCTTTCAGTTTCTCTGGATACTGATAACCAGTATAACAAGTCAGTACCCTGTTGTTTCTTTTAAATTCATGCTGGCCAGGCTGTGGTTTGTCATCCCGTTCTACATATTTGCCATTCATCTTTTCAGGAAGAAACAAAATATCAGGCTGTTTGTATGGCTTTATGCGATTCCTCTTGTCATTGTTATCATATATACAACTTACCAGCATTCCCTCTGGGCTTTCGAAGAGAATGCAGGCCACTGGGTAATGACACCTTTCTATAACGATCACACTGCCTACGGAGCCATCCTGGCTCTTTTCGTGCCTGTGTTCGTAGGCATTACATTTACGAGATCATATTCACGTATCGTCAGGTTTTTCGCCATTATCGTATTATTGTTTCTGCTGATGGCCCTTTACCTTTCATACTGCCGGGCAGCCTGGATCAGCCTGGTGATAGCCCTGATGTTTTATCTTATCATTATGTTCAGGATCAAGTTCAAATACATAGTGTTTACTCTTCTGTTGGGCGGACTGATCTTCTATGTTTTTCAGTTCGAGATACTGGACTCACTGTCAAAGAACAAGCAGGGCACTTCCGGGAATTTCATGGAGCATGTGCAGTCAATGTCTAACATAAGCACGGATGCAAGTAATCTTGAACGGTTAAACCGCTGGTCCTCGGCAATCAGGATGTTTAAGGAAAGACCGGTATTCGGATTCGGCCCCGGGACCTACCAATTTGAATATGCTCCATTTCAAAGTTCTGAAGAGAAGACGCTGATCAGCACCAATGCCGGTGACCGCGGGAATGCACACAGTGAATATATTGGTCCGCTTGCCGAAGAGGGGCTGCCGGGAACTCTTATTGTGATCACCCTGTT
>JAPLDN010000395.1 GCA_026391755.1 Bacteroidota bacterium | reverse complement strand
CGTTGATACCCGGGCAGTCGCCGCCTGCAGTAAGAATTCCGATTTTCATGAGTCAGTTTTTGGATATCAGATATCAGATATCAGATGTCAGATGGCCGATGTCGGATATCTGATATCAATTATTTTAATTCAAAACTCCCTTCGCCAATCTCCTTATCATCGGCAAACACCGAGATGATGTACTTTCCTTTCATGGCGGGGATGTCGTTGTCTCTCTTATTCCAGACTACAGTGAGGTTCTGGGCTTTTCCAGTGTAATTGACGTCTTCGCGGATTGAATAGGGAAGCGATTGTCCGTTGAAGGTGAACACATCGTATTTTGTCTTCTGCACCACGACGTTGTCGGGGCGCTGTATCCTTACATAGATAGAGCGTTTGCCTGCGGGGACCAGGGGATTTTCACCCAGGGTAAAGCTCACTTTAAGGCGTTCGGTACGCGATGCCTTGTCGGTCACAGTTTCCTTGCCCCCTCCTTTGACTTTCCAGGCCGATGCGGTTACGTCATAGGCTTTGATATAAGCCGCCTGGTTCATTTTTTCTTTCAGGTCTTCCTTATCCTTTATGAGTGTCTGGTTGCGGTTTTTCTCAGTGCGGACTTCAGCTCTCACTTTTTCGTTCTCGGCTGTGAGTTCGCGGTTCACTGTATAGAGTGAGTCCATCTGCCTGACATATCCCTGGGCTACAGTTTGGAGCATGGCCAGCTTTTTGCGCACCTTGTCGTATTCCCACTGGGTGTCGAGCAACTTTTTGATCTCGACGGCATTGGCAAGGATCAGGCTGTCTTTAGCCTTCAGGCTGTCGCTCAAAGCGCCGTATTCTACCTTGATCTTGTTGTGCTCCACAACCACCGAATCCAGTTCGTGCTGGAGTTCGTTCTTCTCAGTCTCTTTCTCGTGAACGAGCTTCAGCAACTGCGATCTCTGGATAAACAACCAGAATGCAAGCACAAGGATCAGTATCCCGAGTATTGCGAGATACAATTTGTACTTCCGGGTTCCGCTGGCGTTAGATTCTTCCATGTCTTAGAATGTTAATTCATTGGTAAATGTAATAAAAAATGATATCCGCCATCCGCCATCTGCCATCTGCTATCTGCTATCTGATATCTGATGTCTGATGTCAGATGGCGGATGTAAGATCAATGCTTATCAGCAGGCGCCTTGATTACATCTCCATGCTCACTCACAATTTCCTTCAGCCACCATTCCGGGTAACCGGGCTGGGATGGCATTACGGGTACACCGTAGCCATTGTCGAGGAACTTGCCGTCTTTCTCTTTCATGATGTTCCCGTCCTTGTATTTGACGAATAAATATTCGCCGAGTTCTTTCCAGCGGGCCACGGTATTATCGGCGGTAGTCACACTGTAAGTAGTTAAAAAGTTGATAGCCTTTGCCTTATCGGTCTTGTAAATAAACGCGGCCTGCTCGTCTATCCTGGGAGTTTCTTTGGCAAATCTTGTTTCCAGTTCGCCCTGGACTTTCTGGAGGTCCCTGATCATAAAGCTCCAGCGGGTGTAAACCCAGTTGGCAACCCAGTTGAAGGTCCAGAAGCCTGAGGTGCTGCTCCAGTGAAGCATATCGCCATTACCAACAGCGTAGGACTTGGGTACTTTGTTCGTTCCGCAGTAAATAGGGTTGAATACGGTAAGGTAGGTATCATCAACTCCGAACCAGAAGATCCCGCCAATGGGGTCGGGAAGCCAGGAGCGGCTCTGGGCTACGAATACGAAACCGGTTTGCATGGTCGATGTGGCGCGTTCATGAACGTAATTTACCGAGTCGACTTTCCAGGTCATGGGCCTCCAGCGAATGGGGCAGGCAAACGGGCCTCCGCCTATATCGTTGTTCATATCCATTTTAGTTCCTTCATAATGGTCGCGCATGAGGTTCTGCATTTCCTGGGCCGAAATTTTATGGTCGGGCCTGATATACAGAGGCATGCGGTTGGTGGCATAACCCCACTTGCTGTATTGGACTTTCCCCATGGCATAGTCCTGGTACTGTCCCATATCCTTGTTGCAGCGGTTGAACATGGCCCAAACGCGGGCTTCGCAGAAACGGGCTCCGCCGAAAGTGACAGGTGCATAAGTGTCGGAGAAGCTGAACTCTTCATCCTTGCCGTCGAACCAGCCTTTGGATCTTGCAAACGAGATCACATCCGCCGAGTAAAGACAATTCTGAGGATCATTCAGGGGGAACTGGGTGATGCGTGCCTGGTTGGCGTGGCCTGAAATACAGCCATCGGGGATGCGCACTGCAACCCAAACGGCGCCTTTCTGACCGTCGCCCTTGGCTATCATCTCGAGTATCCATGCTTCCTTGGCATCGGAAATACTAAACGATTCGCCTTCTGAAGCATAGCCGTAGGCAGCGGTGAGTTCGCCAAAGACCTTGATCGCTTCCCGGGCGGTCTTCGAACGTTGCAGTCCGACATAAATAAGCGTTCCGTAATCGACAATTGCATCTTTCTGATGCTGAAGCTCTTCGCGTCCGCCGAATGTAGTTTCGCCAATGGCAACCTGGTGTTCGTTCATATTTCCGATCACCTGGTAGGTATGCCTGATCTGGGGTATCTTGCCAAGGGGCTTCTGGGTATCCCATTCGATGACATTATACATCGAACCGGCGGGCCAGTCTTTGGCAGGCCAGAAATAAAGTTCCCCGTAAAGCTGGTGTGAATCAGCCGAATACGAGATCATCACCGATCCGTCGGTGGATGCTCCTTTGGTGACGATGAAGTTGGTGCAGGGTTTCGCCTGGAATGCAATAAGCATTACCAGGGTAGTTAAAATCAGGATTTTGCGCATATTTGTTTTGGTTATGTGGATGTTGGATGTCGGATATCAGATGTCAGATATCAGACACAAAATTACACATTTGCCTTAAACCAGCAAGGGTTTGAAACAAAGTCCCTAAATAATGTGTATCTTTGTACATTAATACAAGATTTTATGAGTGCAATTGTCATAAAAGCAGACAATCAAAGTAGTAAGATTCTTAAAGAGTTGGCCAAAAAACTTGGAGCTGATGTATTGAATATTAAAGACGATCAGTATGAAGATCTATCTTTAGGTTATTTAATGGAAAAAGTTAAAACCGGTAAAACGGTCAGTCGTGCAACTATAATGAAGAAACTACAGAGTAAATGATTGTTGAATTTGACAAATCCTTTGAAAAATCTTTAAACAGGATTCAAGATCGGTCATTATTACGAAGGATTGAAAGAAACATTATTCAGATTGAGAAATCTGACTCAATTTCCAAAGTGTCAAATATTAAAAAACTTTCTGGATTTTCAGCTTATTACAGAATAAGAATTGGTGAATACCGATTGGGTTTCGAAGTTATAAATCAAACAACAATCAGAATGATTATCATAGCTCACCGTAAGGATGTTTACCGGCTTTTCCCGTAAAAAAGAGAAAACATTGTATTATTTTATGTATAAAATAAAACAAATTAATTCAGGCTCGTTTTTTGGCTTGCTCATTTTACTTGCGTTGTTCATGGTATTGCCAGTCCAGATTTTTTCCCAGGAAAAGAAAAAGGAAAAGAAACCCAGGGAGAAAGATTTTATTTCCCTGGAGTTTGCGATGAATTATTCGTTTGTGCTTGGAAATTACGGGCAAACCGACCGGAATACGCAGAAGTCGGGGTACGCCCAAAACGGATGGGTTGGACAGCTTGGGCTTAACTGGCTTGGGAAGAGAGGATGGGGACTGGGTTTCCAGTTCGACGTTCAGCATAACGGGTATAAAGATACGGCACAGTATATCAATCCTGTGGGCACTCAATACCCTCTCGGGAACGGGGGCTGGACGAATCTTTATGTTATGGCGGGGCCTGTTATGATCAGGGATATAGGGAAGTGGGAGATCAACGCCAAGGCGCTGTTCGGCCTGATCATCGCCCAGTCGTCGAATTTCAATGTGCAGAATCCTATAGACCAGTCGAATGTATCGATGAATGCCACGGGATTCGGTTACGGGGTTTCATTTTCCGGCGGTTACCGCTTCGACTCCCACTGGGGGTTGAATCTCAGCCTGGGTTATCTTGGAGGGACGCCGAAAGCAACGAAATCTTACGGATCGGAGATTGTTAGTTATGATGAAGTAAAGGATCCCAATACAGGGACAATTTATTATATACCGGTTTATTCGGCTCCTGCAAAATATGAGATCAAAAGAACCGTTTCTACTATAAACGGAGGAATAGGGGTGATTTATCACTTCTGAAAAATATCCGACATCCGCCATCCGCCATCTGATATCTGATGGCAGATGTCAGATGGCGGATGGCAGATAAAATGAAAGGTCATCAATGCAACAACTAAAAATAGGTAATTTAATCATCCGGGTTCCTATCATCCAGGGGGGAATGGGTGTGGGGGTTTCGCTGAACGGACTTGCAGTCGCGGTGGCGAACGAAGGAGGGGTCGGCGTGATCTCCAGCGCCGGGCTTGGATTGCTTTACCGTAATCTTTCAAGGGATTTCCTGGAAGCCAGTATCCTTGGTTTAAAAGAGGAACTGCGGATAGCGCGCGAGAAAACCAAAGGCATTATCGGCGTTAACGTGATGGTTGCCATGACCAATTTTGCCGATATGGTGAAGACCTCGATAAAGGAGAAAGCCGATATTTTATTCTGCGGGGCCGGATTGCCATTGGATCTGCCGTCCTTCCTGACGGCCGGAAGCAAGACTAAGCTTGTGCCTATCGTTTCTTCGGGACGGGCTGCAAAGCTGATCTGTTCAAAATGGATCTCCACTTACAAATATGTTCCTGACGCTTTCGTGGTGGAAGGCCCGAAAGCCGGCGGCCACCTGGGTTTCAAGCAGGAGCAGATCACCGATGAGGATTACAGGCTGTGCAAGCTCGTGAGCGATGTTCAGCATGAGGTCAGGGAAGTCGAGAAAGAGCATAACTGCAAGATCCCTGTGATCGCCGCGGGCGGGATCTATACAGGGAGCGATATTTATGATATCATGGAATGCGGGGCCGATGGCGTTCAGATGGCGACCCGTTTTGTCACAACCAATGAATGCGATGCATCCGATGCTTTTAAGCAAACCTATATTGACGCAAAGGAAAAAGATATAGAGATCATCAAGAGCCCTGTAGGTATGCCGGGACGCGCAATCGTAAATTCTTTTATTGATAAAGTGAGGGCCGGGAAAAAGCATCCTTTCTCCTGTCCGTTCAAATGCATCAAGACCTGCGAAATAACCAGCAGTCCATACTGCATCATCACCGCCTTGTTCAATGCGTTTAAAGGTAATTTTGAAGGCGGATATGCTTTTGCCGGGACCAATGCATTCAGGGCAACCAAGATTTCGAGTGTGAAGGAGATCTTTGACGAACTGGTCACCGAGTTTAACAAGAAAGTGGAGGACTTTAATAAAAAGAAAGAGGAGTTTTTGAAGAAGAAAATATGATATCCGCCATCTGCATCTGCCATCTGATATCTGATGGTAGATGGCAGATGGCGGATGGCAGAAAACAATACACTATGTTGAAACGTTTACTTGTCCTGCTAACCGCGCTGATTCTTGGGGGAACGACATCCGCCCAGGTCAACTTAAAAGATACAACCATTGGGATGGCGATGTTTTATGCCACCTATTCCTACCAGTTTTCGGGGGGCGGACTGGCCAAGCTTTACGGAGGTAATTCCAGTATCGGCGGCGGGTTCCAGTATAAGCTGCGTTCGAACTGGGTGATTGGGGCCGAAGGGAATTTCCTGTTCGGGGGCACTGTGAAAAATTCCGATTCTCTTATTAAAATGATCGCCAATGACGAGGGTCTCGTCATCGATGAGAATGGCTATATGGCCGGGATCAATTACTACGAGCGGGGTTGGAGTGTTTACGGGAAGTTCGGGAAGATCTTTCCCATGTATCCCACACTGGCGCCGAACCGCAATTGCGGACTTACCGTGATGCTGGGAGGAGGCTATATCCAAAACCATATCAATATCCATAATCCCGACGGCACTACGCCCCAGATCAACGACGATTACGGCAAAGGCTACGACCGCCTGAACAGCGGTATTGCGGTGACTGCTTCGGTGGGATACCTGTTCATGAGCAATTCAAGGCTGCTCAATTTTTATGCCGGTTTCGAATTTATCCAGGCCTGGACCAAGAGCCTGCGCCAGTATGATTTTGACCGAATGGCTTACGACAACACCAAATACTCCAGCCAGTTCTATGGCCTTAAGGTGTGCTGGTTCGTGCCGATTTATGCAAGGAAGCCGAAGGATTTTTATTATTACTAGGATGGCGGATGGCAGATGGCGGATGGCAGTTATCAGATGTCGGGCTATGTTCCGGCCTTTAGATATTTTTCGACAGCTTTTTCCAATCTCTTTTTCACCTGAGCCCAGGCCAACTTTGGCTCAAGGATCATCAGGGGCCAGTCTGAGAGGTCGGTATCTTCAAACCAGATAAGGCTTTTAAGAACAATGGCATCATTATTCAAACTATACTTTTGCCTGTAAAATGTTAGCATCTCATCCAGGCTATAATTCTTCAGAAGAAAATAGATATCAATGAAATCCTTGACCCTCTGCCCACTCGAGGAGATTGCGTTTAACTTCATTGCGATTATATCCTTGTTTGAGAGTATCACAAGGCCTTGTTCTGAGACCGGTTTCGCGACCAAGGGATACCGATGGGCAATGCAGTCAATTTGAATATCCCGGATAGTCCCTTTTAATGTATTAGTGGCAGAATACTGAACGGAAAACTGAAAATCATGAAAAAGTTTTTCCTGTAATTCTCCTGTATCAAAATCAGTCGTGGTAAATAAATCGATATCCACCGAATGACGGTGCCCAAGCCTTATGGCAAGTGCGGTTCCACCTACAAGGCAGAAGTCTTTCATATAATGCTTCGACTGCAGTTCAGCTATTAAATCCAATATTGAACGGTCGACTGCCGGCGCTGGTTGCATTTAAAATTCTTTTTTGGAATTTTAAAAAGAAATGAAACGAAATTAAGGTTCTTGGGATCAAGATAATTTAAAGCGCAAAGTGTTTTAATGATTTCTTGTTTTCCATAAAACCCTGAAACAATCTTTATTTCCTGTAAATTACCAAGGGTAAAAATGCGTTCAATAATCAAGCGCTTTGACCTCACAGGATCAAGCCTGGAATAATCAACATCCCAGAAATATGATTTATTAAGTTGCTGAACGAGATTATCCATATTGTCTGTCCCAATGATCAAAGGTACAAAATTTTTTCGTGATGGTTAGCAATTCGATAAGGGTTTTTAAGACGTGAGGGATGGCGGATGGCAGATATCAGATATCAGATGGCGGATATCAGATATCAGATGGCAGAAATCCGGCATTTTCCTCATGTTATGTAAATTATATGACGAAATGTTTTACATTTGTTTGTAATATTCTTTGTACTTTGTTCCAATGCACTTCCTGTATACATTTTCATTAAGGCTTTACTTTGCAGCATTATGGATTGCATCCTTTTTTAATCCCAGGGCAAAGGCATGGATACAGGGGAGGAAGGATTGGAAGAAAGAGCTGGCAGGGAAGATCAGGAAAATTCGTGAGGATGCGTCGCAAAGCAACGCAGCTGATGTCGCTTCGCTTCGTAATGAAAATCCCGATCATCAGGCCTGTCACGATATAGTATGGTTCCATTGCGCTT
>JAPLDN010000059.1 GCA_026391755.1 Bacteroidota bacterium | reverse complement strand
GTTCATTTCCTCTGCCAGCACCGGGATGACAGCAGCCGGATATCCGAATTCATAATCATACCGCCCGTCTTCCCATAGTTGCTTATTTTTCAACCATGCTTTTAACAATGTCGGGACAGAAGCGGTCCCGTCGGATTTCTCAGGTGGAACAGGAGGAAGAATGTACAAGCGTTGCTCAGGCCGGGTCATGACAACGTACAGCAAATTGAGAAGGTCGAGCATTGATTTTTGCCTCTCCTCTTTGTACTTGCCGGCGAAAGCAGTTTCTTCCATCTCCCGGCCTGAGGCCATCAGTGCTGCAGGTAATCCGGGAACTTCATGATTATCCAGATCGGCCCAAAGATACTTCCTGGTATTTTTATGCCTCTCACCGGCAAACGGATATATCACAACGGGGAACTGCAGTCCCTTGGCTTTATGAATTGTCATGACTTTGACAGCATCGAAACCCGAAGGCATAATCACTGAAAGTTTCTGGTGGTGATCGTCCCACCACTCAAGGAAATCGGCAGCGGATGAGGATTTGTCGGAACTGAATTTCAGCACCGCATTCAGGAAAAACTGTATATACGGGTCCCCGGCCGAGGCAGGACAGAAACTGTTTACAAGCTTTATGAAAAGGTCGTAGACAGGCAGGGTTTTAAGGAAGCCTGCACCGCTCCCTCCTATCCTTTCATCAAGGAAATCATGAAATTCTTTCGTCCGTTTTGCCTGCTCCGATCCGAGCCAGGAGTTGTAAAAAGGCTTCCGTCCGGGAAAGAGATCGCTGTAACGCTTGAGGACTTCGGCCTGGATCACAGGATTGACAGGTCCGAAGACATACCTGACAAGCCCTGTGAGCATCCTCACGAGGGGAGAATAATTCAGAAGCAGCGATTCACCAGAAACAACGGGTATGCTGTTCTCGATGAGGGTTTGTGCAACCTGCGAAGCCTCGCTGTTGGCTCGGCATAATACGGCAATGTCCTTAGCCCTGTAACCATCGTTCCTGCATGCCCTTATGACCGTCAGGATTTTCCTGAGTACCACATCACGGGCTGACTCACCGTTCTCTTCAGCTTTGCCTGTAAATGAAATATTTATATAGCCTCCTTCTTTATTCTCATCAGCCAGTTGCACAAGACCTTCATAAACCTTTTTGCGCTGTCCGTCGAGCTCCCCGCTCACAAATCCGAAGAAATCGTTATTGAAATTAACGATCTCCTTCCCTGAGCGGAAATTCCGGTCGAGCAGCTTTTCACTAAAGTTCCTAGCAAGAGCTTCCTGCCTATCAAAAATTATGGGGTCTTTATCGCTCCCCTCAAGTGCCGGAAGGGATGTAAACTGTTCGACATCACCGCTTCTCCATCGGTAAATAGCTTGTTTACCGTCTCCGACTACCAGGTTAAAGAAGCCTGATGCCAGGGAGTTTTCAATCAGGGGTACAAAATTCTGCCACTGAAGCGCCGAAGTATCCTGGAATTCGTCAATAAGAACATTCTGGTATTTCTCCCCGATCCTCTCGTAAATAAACGGGACAGGTTCGCCAAGGACTATTTTCGCAATGCGGGTGTTGAATTCCGAAATATGAATGATGTTATTCTGTTTTTTAAAATCCTGCAGGATGCGGTCGATGCTGTTGAGCACGGCAAGGGGATAAACCGATTTCATAAGGAGTTTATACAGCCTGTAAGCGGAATAGGATGATTCTATCAGTTTCTGCAGCTTCTGAAAACCGGTATAAAGAACATGTTTGATGCTCTCAATTTTTTCAATGTCGGCGGATGTGGCTTTCCCGCTGGTCCAACTGTCTTTTTCAACTGCCGTCACCAGCCTGGCGCCAGGGACCGGTTTATCGGTGCGGCCTGCAGCGAGTTGTTCAAAATACCAGGAGATACCCGACTTGCCATAGGCGAATGCCTGGTGCTCAAGGCCTGAGTCGCAGATGGCCTTCCAGGCGATACCGGCTTCTTCCTGCAGAGAACGTTCAAAATCCCTTGTCCTCCTCCTTAAAAGCCCTGCAATATTCTTAAAGTCGTCAATGCTCAGGGCTCTTAATTTCGGCAGCTGCATCTGGCTCTCTTCATCAAACAGAAGAGTGGAAAAGTCCATGAGGGATTTTTCAATAGCCCAGCTTTTATCATCCTCGAGGTTGTTTTCGAGGAAATTAACCAACAAGGAAGTCAGCTGCTCGTCATCGCCGGCTTTGTCGAGGAGAAGGTCAACTGCAGTTTCTATTAGTTCATCCGCATCCAGCTCCACCTTGAAATTCACAGGCAGCCCAAAGTCATGTGCAAAAGCCCGTATGATGCGATGGGAGAAACTGTCAATGGTTCCTATGGAGAAGTCTGAATAATTATGGAGTATTTTTTTCAGGGCTTCGCCTGCCTTAAAGCTGATCTCCTTCTCACTCAGCCCTGTTTCTTCAACCAGTGATGGGAGCAGGGTTTTTGTCGTTTTGCCTGTACCAGCCGGTACACAAGAAAGTTCTTCGAGGCAGGCAAGCACCCTGTGCTTCATTTCCCCTGCTGCTTTGTTGGTGAAGGTCACTGCAAGGATATTCCTGAAGCTGTCGGTATCCCTCAGGATGATGTTCAGGTATTCCTTTACCAGGGTATAGGTTTTACCTGATCCGGCGGAGCTTTTGTATACGGTAAAAGACATTATTGTTTATTAGCTTGCTTCACTTTCTTCGCATTCCTTACATCTTCAGCTTTCTTCTCGGCCCACTTCTTCCCATGAAATAACTCCCCGAAATAATAGAAGTCACGCTGGTATTTTATCCCGACACCCTGGGTATAGGGTGAATTATTATTCAGGAGGTTAATGGTATTCGTGCGATTAAAGGCATGAAGCCTCCATCTCCTGTTATCGGTAAGTATGTATTCAATATTGATATCCCCCACGATCTGGTTCGGGTTCTGGGTGGTCGTTGTTTTATAAGTATTCATCCCGAAGGTCCCGTCGATCAGCAGGCGGTCGTTGAGGAACTGGGTCGACATTGAAACGTCCCAGGATTGCGGATCGGTTGAATTGCCGGGACGGTAATTCACACCGACGTTTACATTACGGGATATCCCCGAAAGCCAGGAATTTATCTGGTTGGTAACAAGTGAAACTGATGTTGCCCCTACATTGAATGATGATGCTGTAGATGCAATCACAGGTTTAAAAGAGTTCATGACCAACATATAGATCATTTGCTCATTCATCTCCGCGACATTTGTTGTATCGATCTTGCTGTAAACAGTCACCTTTATTTCCTCATCCACATTCGGAAGGTTCATGCTGAATTTTATATCGGGGTTTTCAAGCTTTCCTCCAAGGTGGAAGATAACTTCTATCGGGAATCGGAGTTGAGCTTCAGCCTCATCGGATGTAAGGCCGGCGAGCGTTGTCTTTGTCCGGTAAATGGCACTAACGCTCAGGTTGGCATCGGCAGGGTCACCCGACCAGGTGATCCTGCTCCCTTCAGTAATACTCATGGGAAGCCTTAACAAGTTCTTGATCTGGAAAACGAAGGAACCCTTGGTGATGCTATAGGTCCCGGTCATGTTGAAAGGTGTTGTCGGAGTCATCCCAATGACTATATTTCCATTACCCTGTGCTTTGATGTTACCGAGCTGATTGGGCAGAAATACTTCAATTGTGGCATCAGGATTTGCCTTCAGTGC
Source organism: Bacteroidota bacterium (assembly GCA_026391755.1). Taxonomy (GTDB): domain Bacteria; phylum Bacteroidota; class Bacteroidia; order Bacteroidales; family FEN-979; genus CAIRDP01. The sequence continues at coordinate 507 of JAPLDN010000059.1, read as the reverse complement.
AATGTCGAGATTAATGTTTGTCTGGTCTTTCTTCAGTTCTTCCTGTAATGAAAGAGTATCCTTTTTATTCACAAACTGGATGAAGTCGTTTTGTGCGACACTGGCCGTAAGATTGATCGGGATGGAAACATTAGTGTTCTTGCTCGTTTTGGCCTTGACCGCGATACTGATGTTATCAAGCGGGCCGAAAATATGCACAGTTCCTGTGCCGCTGGCCTTGCCGTAAAACAATTGGTTTTGAGCATATGAATTGTTGAAGGCCGAAAAGTTGTTAAGGTCAACATTAAGATCAAGGCGCATATCTCTGAAATATTCATGTGTGATACGACCGTTGAGCACACCCTTGTTCCCAAGAGAATCATAAATTGTGATCTTGTTAAAGATAAAGGCATTGGAATCAATGTGCACGGCATCCGCAAGGGAATACATAACATTCAGGTAAGAGATCTTGAGTTCGGTTCGGCTTAAGGTAAGATCTCCAAGAAGACGGGGTTTATCGGGAGTACC
>JAPLDN010000098.1 GCA_026391755.1 Bacteroidota bacterium | reverse complement strand
AGCTACTGCTTTTTTCAGGTTTCCCATTGAAAAGACAAACCCGGTGGGCATCTCAAGGTCCATTCCGTTGTTTGCCGCATTTACAGTTGAATGAGTGGAAACCCAGTCCGAAACGACCAGTCCTTTAAAACCCCAGTCCTTTTTCAGAATATCGGTAAGCAGGGTTTTGTTTTCGCTGCACCACCATCCGTTGACTTTGTTGTAGGCGCTCATGACAGTATAAACACCGGCTTCTTTAACTGCCGCTTCAAACGATGGGAGGTAGATCTCATGCATGGCGCGTTCATCGGCCAGCACATTAATTTCGGTGCGCTCCCATTCCTGGTTGTTGAGTGCGAAATGCTTTACACTGGCAATTACGTTATTTGACTGCAGTGCTTTGATATAATTCACAGCAAGCCGGGCAGTAAGCCAGGGGTCTTCCCCGTAACTCTCGAAATTCCTTCCGCCTGCAGGAAAGCGGTGGATGTTAACACAGGGCCCCAACAGGTAATTCCGGCCATGGGCCTTGGTTTCTTCGGCGAGGGCGACTGCAAATCGTGAGATCAGGTTCGTATCCCAGGTTGCTGCAATTGCAGCCCCGCAGGGAAAAGAGGTTGATTTTCCCCAGCGGACACCCAGGGGACCGTCGGTCATTTTAAATGCAGGGATCCCCAGCCTTGTATTTTCCCTGGTATCAAAACCGATGTCACCCGTTCCCGAAAGCTGATCGATCTTTTCCTCAATAGTCATTTTGCCAAGCAGGTCTTTAACCCTGTCTTCAACTTTGGCCTTTGGGTCTTTGTAAACCTGGGAATAACCGGTTTGCGCGATCTGTATAAACACTATAAGTGCATACAGAATGAAATTTCTTTTCATAAACATGTTTACCTCCCGAAAATGCTTCTTTTATTCTACGATCAATGTCTGGATGGAATGCGGCAGGCTTGTTGTTTCTGCCGCCTTTCCCGAGATCCATAAACGGTATGAGATTTTATCATTTCCCTGGTTCATCACGATGACAGCAATTTTCCCGTCGGTGTTCAGGAAAGCTGTTGTTAATAACTGTCCGCGGCTTGAAGCGCTGATGATCCGTTTTGCGCCGGGGCGGATGAATTTCGAGAAATGGCCTATGATAGACCTCTCCCCATTTCCATTCATTCATTTTACTGAATGTAAAACTCTCGGCGCAGCCTTCGGTAAAGATCAGGTGGGTGTTTGGATAGGCCTCAGCGACACGTTTAACATTGTCGAAGATCTTCCCTCCCCCGGTCCAGTCTTCGTACCAGTGGAACCCTATGCCCCAGACGTATTTTGCAGCTCCGGGGTCGCTGAGTATGGTGACGGCCCTCTGGTAAATGAGGTCGCGGTTGTGGTCCCATGCGATAAGTTTTTTATCACCCAGGCCGGCCTTTTGTAATGTTGGACCGAGGAAATTCTTTATATAATCCCTTTCCTCTTCGGCAGTAAAAATGCAGCTTTCCCAGATCTGTTTGGCCATGGGTTCATTTTGAACCGTGATCCCCCACACAGGGATACCTTCTGCCTCGTAAGCTTTGATAAACTTCACGAAATAATCGGCCCAACTCTGGTAACAGGATGGTTTAAGCTTGCCTCCATGCAGCATATCGTTATTGTCCTTCATCCAGGCAGGAGGGCTCCAGGGGCTTGCAAACAGGGTAAGCTTGCCGCCGGCGGCAGCGATGGCCTGTTTTATGAAAGGTATGCGGAATTCCTTGTCGTGGGTGATACTGAATGATTTCAGGGCGATGTCATCCGCATTCACATATGTATAGCTGCTGCTTGAAAAGTCACAGCTGTGAATGCTGGTCCGGCCCAGGGTGTAACCTATGCCTTTATCAGGATCAAAATATTTTTTAAGAATTTCCTGCTGTTTTTCCCGGGGCATTTTTGCAAAAGTCTCGGCTGAAGCATCGGTCAAAGCGCCTCCAATACCTATGATCGTCTGAAAAATTTTTGAAGGATCCACAAAAACACATGGCTGAGTTTCCAGAGGCTGGCCAAATGCAGCCATATGCAACGTATCGGTTATACTGATCCTGTATGTCGTATTATCAGCAGTAGTATAAACTATTACTTTCCCCGCAGGCAAGGAAGGCGGATTAACTGTGAGGTCCCCGGCATAAACAGTATAAATCAGCAATAAAGAGAGCCCTGGTAACAGAAACAAATTTTTCATATAAACGGTTTAATTTTACTGGATGATAAGTTTTGTGCGGTATATCATACCTGATAATTCAACCTCTAATACATAAAATCCTTTGGGCAAATCCCCCAGATGTAATTTTTGAGTTCCTTCAGTTCCAGGCAACTCCATTTTCCTGACTATAACCCCGTTCATCGTACGAAACACTACTGTTTTCCCCAGCCTGGATGCCGGAGGAATTTCAACAGTGAGTTCATCCCTGGCCGGATTCGGATAAACAGTGATCTCATTTTCCTTCAAACCGGCAATGCCTTCGCTTTTCTCAGTGAATTTGTACCAGTTCATGTTGAACTCCGGCTTTAGGATCTCAACCCTGAGCCTGCCTGTACCTTCGGTCAGTGTTATTTCTGAAGTTACGGTTCTCCATGTTTGCCAGCCCCCTGTGACTGGAATATTAACCGTGCAGGAGTTCAGCACATTCCCGTTTTCATTCATCTGCTGTACCTCGATTATACCGGCATTACTGTAACAGGCAATGCGCACTTCCAGGGTATATTTAGCCGATTTTTTAACTCTGATAATATAGTCAAGATAATCGCCGGTATTAGTATAACCAACATCCTGTCCGCCCCCTACATCAGTAGTGGTTTCAAGCTGTAACCCCTGGTTAAAGCTAAACGCCTCTGCTTCGATTTTGCCGGGAATGGCCAGGTGGACCGGCAAATTGTTTTTCACAGGGAGGTTGCTGAAGTTTTCAAGCATCGAACTGTCGGTGGCAATGATATGGCCTCCCGAATAATTAAGAAGAATAGTATCGCCGTCATATATCTTTTCACCAAGGCTTAGAACGAGCAGGGAGGGGTTATGACTGCTCAACCCGAGGCTTGTAATGCCGGCAGCTGTTCCGTTGACTGTGCAGGTGAACCCATCGGCAGAAACAGCAGATCCGGCAAGCATTTTATTGAGGCTTAGGTTGATAAGCTCTGTTTCCTGATACGTTTCTGCCGAAACCGCCTTCAATGGGACCTCCGAAACTTTTTTGCTTAGTGTGAATCCAAGGAATCCAAAGTTAATACCTCCCTTTTCAAAAAACAACCTTAGTTTTTGCGGGCCTTTGTAAAGGATGACATCGTTAATAGTAAGGTAATTCCAGGTTTGGTAACCTCCTGTGGACGTCAATGAAAGTGTCCCGCTGATATCGGATTGGTTGATTGCAAGTTTTATTCTGGAACCGGATAAACCTGCGTAACGAATCCTGACATTATAGGCAGCGGTTGAATCAACCACCATGGTATATTGAAGCCACTCGCTGTCTTCGTTCCAGCCTACATCGTATCCGTTCGAAGAAGCATCCTGATCGGAGGATTTCTCGATATCAACCCCGTCGTTCCTGTAACTGTAGCCTTTATTCCATTCGGTGCCGCTGCCTGTGCTTACATTGGGATTTGAAACATCGGTATCAAAGTAAGCTATTTGGAACCGGCCCAGATCATAGTCGGTGGCATGAACAATACCGGGGGCATGCTGATCAGTGAAAGGTTTTGTACTTGAATCGTTTACCTGCCTGAACATGGCGTCAATCACGTCTTTATGATATGTGCAGTATTCGGCTTTTGCGTTTGAAGCCATCTGCATCATGGTATAATATGCAAACCCTTGCGATGGTTTTGTACCTCCGTTATTCCAGTAATCAAGCAGGGTTTGATATTCGGGAGTTTTGATTATGGTCATAGGGCCCACAACCGAGTTGATCTTTTTCAGGGGCCACCATGCCCAGCCAATACCGTTTCTCTCGGCTAACTGAATAGCTTCTGTAAACCATGTATTTGAATTCTCTCCCGATTCACCCATCCAGAGCGGGATATTATACTGATCTCTGATATTAAGCATGCCCTGTATTGAATTCTGATCATTATTATTCCAATATTTATGAAAGCTTACGACCATATTATTGTCCCAGGCAGGCAGTATCCCATTGTAATTTCCACCCCAGCAATTCCCTTCAATAATGATCAGGTGCCTGGTATCAACTTTTCTTATGGTATCGGTGATACTGATCAGCAGCTGACGCAAAGGAATATTGGTCGTTTCAGAGCATCCATTCGGGTTGGAGCCTGTGAAATTCCAGTTTGGCTCATTTAACAGATCATACCCTCCCACCCAGGGTTCGTTGACATAGCGCTCTGCAAGTTTCTTCCATAATGCAATGGTCTTTTGCCGGTTGGCCGCGCTTTCCCAGAGTGATAACCAGGCAGGGTTGCCGTCACAGATTGCATAGTCATGCCCCTGTCCGCCCGGTGCGGCATGCAGATCGAGGATAACATACATATGCCGGGCCGAACACCATTTTATCAGGCTGTCGGTAAGAGCAAAACCTTTTTCCAGCCAGGTTTGTACCCCGGGGATAGTTTCATCTTCTATTGGCAGGGTATACAAGTTGTAATGCATCGGCAGCCTTACTGAGTTAAACCCCCAGGCTGCAAGGGAATCAATATCTTTTTTTGTACAATGATTGGCATGCCAGGCATCGTAAAAAGCATCTGTATTCGCGGCCCCTATCAGATCCCTGATTTTCGATTTTATCTCCCATTGTGCGCTGGCGAAGCCTCCCATTTCCATCATATATGGTTCCTGGAGCATCCACCCACCGAGCCCCATGCCTCTTAAAATGACCTCATGGCCATTGTTGTCCACAATTTTCTTTCCGCTTGTTTTCAGGAACTGTGCGGATGATGGAAGGGTAACGATCAGCAATAGCAGCGTTGCA
>JAPLDN010000216.1:8507-16139 GCA_026391755.1 Bacteroidota bacterium | reverse complement strand
CTGATCCTGCTGATTTTAGCGCTGTCCTGCTTTGCATTGCAGCATGCTTTCGAGGCTTTTAACGTGTCGCTCACTGCTGCATTTTGCTTTGAATTCCCGGTTTGTTTTGCAGCTATGTCTGTACTTTGCTGAACCAGGCTTGTTTTCTCAGGCTTGGCCGGGGCTGTAGCTGAGGCTTCAGGGTTTCCTTTTATGGCAAATTCGAATTCAACTTCGGTAGGGGCAATACAGGAACGGTCATTGCAGCACATGAAATACACATTGCCCCTGACTGTAAAATCCTTTTTTCCGAGGACTTTTATTTTCTGTCGGAACACTGCTTTATCGGGGAAATAGGTCAGGACCATATTGTTCAGCTGCGGGTCCTTTTCCTTAACACCTTTTGGCTCCACAACTTTACCTGTCAATTCATAATCGGGACTTTTTGTGAACGTGAATGCTGTTGGTACAGGACCGTCAGGTATAACTTCCTGGGAATAAGTATGCCATCCTCTCTCTGCATTTGAGATCAGCAGTAATGTTGCTTCCCCCTGTATTTTCTGTTCAACTTTAAATGTCCATTTTACCGGTTCGAGGATTTGTGAAAATAAACAGAATGGGATAAGTACAAATGCCAGGAGCAACAGGCGGAATATTTTCATGGTTTTCCGATTCGGATTGTTAGGTTGCAAAGGTAGGAAAAATCGTGATGAGGGTGATAGCATGGTGAGGGTGATGAAAAAAAAGCCCCGGCAAAAAAACGCCGGGGCTTTCAGATAAACTAAATCAACCATTATTTGTTTACCAGAATTTTTCGTATTACCTGGTTGCCACTTGAACGGAGAATGACAGTGTACAGTCCGCCTGGCACCGGGCGAAGGTCTATCTGGGTGATAGTATTTCCGCTAACGCTGATAGTATGATCACCGTATATCCTCACACCCAGATTATTGTAGATCTCAAGTTTGTAGGAAGTTTCCTGTTCGCTGCTGATTTCAATATTGAAATGGCCGTCGTTGGGAACCGGATAGATATTCACAGTACCTGAAGTATGTTCGCCTATACCAACACCCTGAATATATTTATTGTTGGATGTATCGGAAGAGCAGCCGTTGAGGGTTACTTTGGTCCAGTACCACCCCGGAGCTGTTGCAGGCACGGTATAAGTCTGAGCATTTGCACCGCTTACGGCGGTTCCTTCATGATACCACTGGTTGCCCGAAGGAGCGCTCGATGTAAGAACGTACCCGCTGGCTGTGATAACAGGGGTTACAGGAACAGGATTCACTGAAACGGTGACGCTGGAAGCCGTGCCATTGCCGCAAAGGTTAATGCCCGCTGCAGTGATTGGACCCGAAACAGCATTTACCGGAAAGTTAACAGTTATACTGTTTGTTCCCGAACCGGAAGCAATAGTTGCCCCTGCAGGCAGAGTCCATAAATATGACAAGGCTCCGGCCACAGCGGGAATGGAATAAGGTACACCCAGTTCAGGGGTACATATTGAAGAAGCACCGGAAAGAGTTCCTGCAGCTGCAGGAATGGCGTTCACGGTAACGTTCTGTACGAAAGGTACAAGAGCCTGGCAGCCATTGGAATTATTGTAATTCACACTGACTGTTTGGGGACCGGCTGTATTCCACACAACAGTGATCATGTTGGTGCCTGCGCCTGCATAAATGGAACCGCCTAAAGAAACTGCCCAGTTATACCCAGTCATACCGGGTTCCGTGGTATAACTATAGTAACCTGAGTTCACACAGAGGTTGTTTGAACCGAGAATTGTGGGTGAAGGCAGTGAATTCACGGTCACAGCAAAGGTCGCGGGAACAGCAGCAGAGCAACCGTTGGTATTAGTATAATTCAGGGTAACTGTTTTCGACCCTGTCGTACTCCATGTTACTGTGATAGCTGAGGTTCCTGCACCAGCAGTGATAGCGCCGCCTGCCGAAACAGACCAGGTATAGGATTGCATACCCGCTGCAGTTGTGTACACATTGTTGACTGACTGTACGCAGGAGGTCGGCTGACCCTGGATTACCGGTACCGGCATTGGGTTGACCGTCACGGGAAGAGTCCCTGTGGGCCCTGTGGAACATGTGTTTGAACCTGTCACTGTGACGTTTCCTGATATTGCAGTGGTGGAATAATTCACTGTGATGGCATTAGTCCCCTGACCGGAAGCAATGGTGGCGCCTGTCGGGACAGTCCATGCATAGCTGCTTGCATTCGTAATGACAGGTACAGAATATGCTATTGCATTTGTGTTCTGGCAAACTGCCGCCTGACCTGTAATGGTACCAGGAGTTACAGGCACGGGACAGCCGGTGGTGAATGTAAGATCACTGCCATTGGCTATTCCGGCGGCATTATTACCAACGCAACGGTAATGGTAGGTTGTGACCCATGCCAACCCGCTGATGCTGGCATAAACATCAGTGGGACTGCTTCCTGATACATTGCCGGGTATTGCAGCCACAGTATTTCCATAGGTATTGGTAAGCCCCCATTCAAAACTAACTGTTGTGGATGCATAGTTCGGGTTCACCGAACCATTCATCTGCGCGGAGTTCGTCCCAACGGATGATGCGAGTTTAGTGATAACAGTTGCGACAACAGGATTGGTAGTGAAGCTGAGGTCATTACCGTACGTCGTCCCTGATATATTGGTGGCGACAGCACGATAATGGTAGGTGTTATTCGGCAATAATCCGGTAATGGCTGCATTAACATTGGTAACTGTTGCTCCCGTGACAGGGCTCTGTACTGCAGTAACAGTTGAACCGTAAGAAGCAGTTAAACCGTATTGGAAGGTAACGACTGAGCTGCCTCCGTTTGAGTTTACAGTTCCATTAAGTGTTGAGCCTCCTGAGGTAATCGAACTGGCTGCTGTGGTAATAACAGCTGGAGGATCGGGTGCTGTGGTAAAAGTCAGATCATTACCATAAACCGTCAGTCCGCCTGAAGTAAGACCGCGGGCCCTGTAATGGTAAGTGGTCAACGGGCTCAGGCTGCCAAGAGTGGCATTCATAGGGGAGATCGTGGATCCTGAGATAGAAGCTGGTGAAGCTGCTACAGAGGTGCCATAAGCGTTAGTGAGTCCGAAGTCAAAGAAGAGGTTAAAGATGGTCCCTTTGGCATTTGCATTTCCGTTAATAACAGCTCCAGTGTTAGTCAGGGAGGAGGCACCCTGGGTAGTAATCGCCGGACTGGCTGTAAACTCATAAGCTCCGATATCGGGAGGATTGGTTCGGTTAACACCTGCATAGTCGGTCGGTAATGCCGGGATATAAACTCCGGCGTGAGGCATTGTTGCTGTGGTGGGCAACAGGTTCACAGGTGGTGCGTATGAGGTGAAAACAGGATCAACATTCAGTGAATTTGCCTCCTGCCCCGTATAAGTCTGCCATGAAGCCAGGGTGGGAAATTCAATTACAAGGGCTGTGCCATTCTGGTAGTACTGTCCAACACTTCCCTGATAACCATCGGTGAAATAATCGTTATTATTGATGGCTGAGAATAGTAAAGATGGAACTACGCTGATCATGATCCCGTATGCTTTGCCATAAGAAGGTGGTATAGGGGTGGCCAGTGTAGTCATGGAGTTTTTCAGTATATTATCACGGATCTCGACATTACCGCCTGTGACCTGGTAATAGATACCTATACATGCCGATGAAGCATCGTATGTTGCGGAAAGATAAGGACCGTAAAGGTAAATTGTATTATGAAGGATCTTGACATTACCTCCTGAGCGAAGAAAGATACCGTAGGTGATATTCTGACCAACTCCGGCATTCATCCCGGGGGACTTTATATCATAAATCAGGTTGTTTGCAATCTCAGTTACGGTAGTTGCGTCTGAGGCAAACCAGATACCGGTTATACCCCATCCGCTATCGTCTGGACGATAAAAATTATGGATGCTGTTCTTCCGGATCTTTGTATTTGTTGCTCCTGTACCCATATATACACCCGTTTGGCCTGTGGCAATTGAGCCTGAATAGGTGCCCATGATGTCATTGCCACTGATCAGGGTATTGTCACCATATTGTATATATATTCCTAAATGGGTAATTGCATCAGCATCCAGCATTGAACCAATTATATTATTGGTAATCTGGCAATTATGATTAATACCTGTTGATGAACCGTAAAACTGGATGGCATCATAAGCAGTACTGATGGTGTTGTTGTCAATAATGAAATTATCATATCCTCCCCCGGTGCCCGAGAAACTGATATCGGCAATATTGGAGAGAGATGCCGGGTTAGAAGTACATTTAATAATACAGTTTTTGATGGTGACATTGGTTGTTGGATCACCGGCATTATTTAGTACGTTGATGGCGTAAGACCCGCTGGCGGTGCTGGTATTCTGGATAGTCAGGTTTTTACTGGCGGTGCCGTTATTTGAGCCGTCGATGATCAGGTAATCTATCCCGTTCAGGTTAAATAGTCCGTTATTCAGGGCAATCGAAGTGGTTAAAGTTGCCGAATTACCTGCATTGGGTTTGATTGTGAGGGTATTTGCAGAGCCTGACCCGGGATTTGGGGTAAACACAATGGGGTAAGTTTCTGAGGGATAAGTTGCATCGTCTAACAACAAGGTTACCGGGCCATAAATACATTTTACATTGATATCTGTTATGGCAGCAGTAAGTGTGTTGTAATCTTTCCCAACGCCAACATGATAAACTCCGGCGATGCCTGTAATTACCTGATATGAAGATGGTGTAGTCGGAGGGGTGCTGCAGGCAGGAGGGCTTGTACTGTAACCAGAAGCACCAAGCCAGGGATATGATCCTGCATTAGGTGTAGCTGCCATGTCCTGGGCGACGATATAGTAGTACACCGTAGTTCCCACAGGCACGCCGCCGCCAAAACTAAATGAATAGGTGTTTCCTGATACAAAAGTTCCCTGTGAAGCCTGGTAAGATCCTGCATTGATCCTCCAGTAAAGTACCGGCAAGCCGGATCCTGAGAGCGGGACGCCGCTTCCATCAGTAATAGAGGCCGTCAGTATCCTTGGGCTTCCGTTATAAGTGTTCAGAAGCGGTGTGTAAACTATTGCAGGCGGAGTCACGTCATATGGGATGCCTCCTATTTCATCGGCACCCATATCGGGAGCTAATGGGGGATAAAGGGGATTAACCGGGTATCCTGTATTAGGATATCTTGCATCCCCGTCAAAATCTGTTGTAATGGCAATCGGCGTGCTTATTATTGTTCCACTGGATTCGCATTGTGAAGCAGCACTGTTCAACAGGTGAACATCAAATGGCCTCGTAGCTATATTTACAAATGTTGGCCGCTCGGTAACCGACTGCAGTTCCCTGGGTGTAAACCTTGTTTTATAGGCCAGGAGGGTCTGGTCGCTGTTGGTTCCGTCGAAGAATATCAGATTTGAGGCACCCGGGGTTCCTGCATACAGGTTATTATAATTGGATAATTGAGAGTAAGTTGAATACGTTGTACTGGAAAAACGCACTGCAGTAGTTTTTCCCAATCCCGAGGGGACTGAAGTGTTCACAAGGATGTTATTGCGCAGATCGACAGAATTGGAAGTGTTTGCTGTGAAATAGAATGCGGCCGAGCCAAAGTTGGCTGCGGTCGATGAAGCGTTCAGATACACCGTATTATAATATACACCTGGTGAACCTGAGCTGATATAAATCCCGTTAATCGAGTTATAGCTGGAAGCACCTGACAAACCTGCCGGCGACCTGAGGTCACTGACCATGTTGTTATAAAAATATACCAGGTTACCTGAGCCTGTTGTGCAATAAATACCGTACATGGTAACTGTTGCTGAAAGACCTTCGATATTGGTCACCTTGTTCAGGTAAACTTTGTTGACCCCGGTATTGGCGGTGACATTATATTCATAAACACCATAAAAATTCCCTTCGGCTTTGCTGATATTCGAGATGGTATTATTGTAAATATTCTTGGCTCCTATGTCGAATGAGGCTTGGATACCGTATGTTCCGCCGCTGGAAGCGACGATATTATTGTTTATCGTGTTATTATACAAATTCATCAGTGCACCGCTGCCCGTAGCCCCGATAAAATAGGTGGCTCCCCCAAGAGGAGAAGACTGCAGGCGGCTGTTCCCTGTAATGCTGTTGTCATGAATGCTCACAGTCCCCGGAAAGGAGGTGGTCATGGTCACTAAGAGATAATTAATACGGCCTGTGGTGGCTGTTGTACCCGAACCGGCAGTATTGCTGTTTATATTGTTGCCAAAAACATTTGTTGTGAGGCCGTTGTTTAACAGCTGCATGTAGAATAAGTTCCCGGTAGTCATAGTTGGAAAGGTACAGCCTGAGACAGTATTGTTGTATACATTTACTGTATTCGATGTACCACTGCCACCCATATCACAATAAATGGGATAGAGGTTTTTTGTACCGGTTCCGCTGAACTGCATGCTTACTGAATTGCCATACAGATCATAACTTGCATTTTTTGCCGTGGTGAGATAGATGCCATAATGATCATTTGTACCAACCATGGCACTGTTAATGGTATTATTGGCAACTTTTAAATTATTCTGATAAATGGCGTATATCCCGTAAGCGAAGGATGAGCCGCCTCCAACATTTGTGATGATGTTAGCACCATCCTTGCCTATTTCATTATTCTGGTCGTACAAGGCATAAGGTGCATTCGGATCATTGAACCCAAGGAAATATATGCTGTTATAACAATTTGTAAATGTGTTACTGTATATCTTGATATTTGAGTTTGCACCTGATGCTGCAGTAATTGGGATGGAGACACCCATATTTGACGGGATGAAGAGATTGGAATAAACACCAACAGCTGTGTAGGCATCTGCTTTATTCATTGTAATGTTGCAGTTCTTTATGGTGACATTCTGGCAACCGTCGGTACCTGATGCCTTCAGAAGGGCATATCCCCATTCAACCTGACCCGTCAGGTCAGAGACGTCTATACCATCAAACGTAATATAATCGGTGCCCTGCAAACAGATGATGTACTGATAATCAGCCGGGAGACCGACAAAGCCTGTGATAACAGGGTTTGCACCAGTACCTGATTTTTTGAAAACAATTGGATTTGAAGCTGTACCGGTTGCAGTGATAAGTCCTGCGACAGGCCCGGTAAAGTTTTCTGTATATCCTGCTGCAACATTAAATGTCACACCGCCTGCGCCTATGCCCGCAGTGTTGATAGCGTTAATTGCCACCGTAATTGAAGGATAAGTGGCCCCGGGGATTGAATAGGTTCCCGAAACCTGTGCCTGTAACAGGCCACTTCCGATCAACGATAAAATTAGTCCAAGGATGATTTTTCTCATTGTTTTGATTTTTTGGATTGTTGATTTGTGTTAATAATGATTATTTATTTTGCTTTTCTGTTTTTTTGATCTTTTCTATGATCTCTTTAAGTATGGCATTCTGGGATTTCTTTTGCTCAATAAATTCTTCAATGAATTTCATGTCATCCGAATTTTCTTTTGAGTCCGTTTTCTTCTTTCCGTCAGTTCCTTTTATGCTTTCTTTTTTTTTCATGCCAATCCGGATTTATTTTCAGATGTTCTTTCGGGAGCAAAGATCATACAGGTAAAAGCAGTTGGCAAATATTTCACCCCTACAATACCTTTATTGCAGGATGGAATTGCCT
>JAPLDN010000216.1:0-8466 GCA_026391755.1 Bacteroidota bacterium | reverse complement strand
TAGAAAATCAAAATTTTTAAATAGTTGAAAATCAATGATAAAACAGAAATGTGATAATTTCACCTCCTCACATTAGGTAAAAATTTACCTTGACGAAGAATAAAATTGATATAAAAATCAGATCTGGGAAAGGAAGGTTACAAGGCTTGTATCAGAATTTGAAATTCCAAGTTTTTGCCTTAACCGATGCCGGGCAGTTTCAAGGGAACTGATCTGTTGCCCGGTAAGACCTGCAATTTCTTTTGACGACATGTTCAATCGAAGAAAAGCACAGAGCCTGAGTTCATTGGGGGTCAGAGAAGGAAATTTTTTCATCAAGGTATTATAGAAGTCCCCGTGAACTTCTTTAAACCTCAGCGACAATTCCTTCCATACATCTTCTTCATCAGACTTTTTAAGTTCCCTGGCAATCTTTTTAATGGTATCCCTGCTATCGGCAGAAGAGGACTCACTTTCAATCCTGACCAGCCTTTCAGAAAGATCTGAGAGGATCTGGTTCCTTTTGATCATGTTCATTACATGCAAAACAAGTTCTTTCTTCTTGAATTCAAGTTCCTGTTCAAGGCTTTGTTTTTGAAGGGTCGCATTTTTTGCTTTAACCTTCTGCCTTGTCCATACCAGGAATAGGATTATTATCAATGAAAGAAGGATAATGATGAAGATAATGATGACATAATCCCTTCTTTGTTGTTTAATTGCCTTGGCGTGTTGTTCTTTGTCGGACTGGTACTGAATCTCAAGTTTGGTAAGTGTTTTCTGCTTTTCCCCACTTGTTAGACTGTCTTTCCACTGGCTTTGCAGAATTGCATAATGGTAAGCCCTGAGAGTATCTTTCCTCGCGAGATTTAACCGTTGCAGCAATTCCGATGCATTATAGGCAACATCCTTAAAACCTTGTTCCTGACCTGCATCCAGGGCCGAATCAGCATATTTGATCCCCATCTTCAGCTCAAGGGTCGAAAGATAATATTCTCCGAATTGAATCTGGCATCGGGCAATCCTTAAATGATTATTCAAAGAGTGAAAGATCTGCAAGGCTTTACTGAAATAGTTAAAGGCAAGAGGATAGTTCCGGCTCTTCAGGTAAACCGTCCCGATGCTTAACGAATTGGCACCCTGCCTGCGAAGATCCCTCACCGACACTGCGATCTGAAGAGATTCCATATAGAAGTTCAATGCTTTCTGGTAATCATTCTGAGCGGCATAAACATTGGCGATGCTGTTCAGGTTACTCGATATACCGATATGGTCTTTTTGTTTCCTTGTTATTTCAAGGGACCTGGAGAGATATTCCAGGGCTTTTGAATAGTTGTTTACGTCAAGATAAAGTACTCCGATCCTGCTTAAAGCCTGAGCCATGCCTGACAAGTCATTTTGTTTCTCATAGATCCTTAGTTCCTGGAAAAAGTAATAGGAGCATTTATCCTTGTCACCCAGGTCATTATAAATCGTTCCGATTGCATCCAGGGCCAATGCCATTTCAATATCCGTATGCGTCATTTCGGCCAGGTCCCTGGCTTTAAAGGCAAAATCTAGGGCTCTTGAGTAATCGGTCAATGTATAATATATCCAGGCCAGTGACAACATTGCATGAAGCTTTTCCTTGTTGCCGAGAGAGACCTCTGCTAGTTTCAGAGCGTTCAACCCATAAATCATTGCTTTTTTAGGATCATTTCCATGAAGGGCCCTGGATAATTCAAGTTCCACCTGAAATTTATCCTTGTTTGTTCTCGAAGTATCGAGGACCATTTTCAGGCTATCTATCTTCCTGAAATCCTGAGCGATAAGAAGCCCATCGGAAAATAACCCAAACAACAGGAGGATATTTATAAAACAGGTTCTTCCGGCAATAATAAAACGTATCATGAGATAAAGTTACCAAAATTTAATCACCTATGAACCCTGAAAATCTTTGTCGTTTTGGCTGTAATCCTGAATCTCTGGTCAATGCGGCGGCCGATCACCCAGGCGATCCTCCCGGAACTGCATAAGACATACGTATTTTCCTTGTCGGGGAGGGAAACCTTTTCATCAATCAGCAGGTCGCTTACCTTTTTCTTCCCTTTCATACCGAAGGGATGAAAGCTATCGCCGGCTTTCCATCTCCTGATCTCCAAGGGGAAACTGAGCTTGTCAAAATCAAGACTGGCAAACTCCTTCCCGGCCGGGATCTCTTTATCTTTCATGTGATCCACTATAGAGAATCTCAGTTTCAATGGCTTTGTGATTCTTTTTGTGTTTGCGGATATCATTCGGCCTGTAGCGACAGTTAAGGAAAGGCGAGACTGAAGAATAATCGTTTCCCTGTCTTTTATGGCCCTGTGAGTTGGTGAAAGGAATACCTTGCCGCTGCTTTCTTCAGGAGATGAAAGTATATCAGATACTACATCGGGATTAAAATTGTAAGACGATAGGGTTTCCCAGGCATAAAGTTCGGGTTGAGGCAAACCTCTCAAAACTTTGAGATCAATGATTGTGTTACCAGACTGAGAGTTGCAAAACCGGGAACTGTTTTTCAGCAACTCTTTTGACCCTAGCTGTTCCCATCCCCTGAGTATTTTTATTTCCGAATTAATGGTCCTCCTGAAATTGGGATTGATCTGTTCCAGCAATGGGATCAGTTTCAAACGGATCTTATTCCGGATATATTTTTCCTCAATGTTTGAACTGTCTTCTTTGTAACCAATCCGGTGTTCAGAAGCGTAAGCTGCAATGTCCTTCCTCCAGGCGAACAGCATTGGCCTTATAACAGAGCTTTCTTTGATGGAAATACCGTGCAAACCTGCGATCCCTGTTCCGCGGACCATATTAATAAGGAAGGTCTCGACCTGGTCGTCAAGTTGATGTGCCGTTGCAATGAATTTAAATTTTCCGGATTTCCTGATCTCTTCAAACCAGCAGTATCGCAAATCTCTTGCAGCCATCTGAACAGAGATCCCGTTAACAGAAGCATATTCGGAGGTTTCAAAGCGCTTTGAGAAAAAAGGGACCTTGTATTTCCGGGCCAACTGACGTGTAAAATCCTCTTCTGTATCGCTTTCCTGTCCCCTCAGGCTGAAATTGCAATGAGCAATCCCGAATAAAAATCCGGACCTGTGAAACAGATCGGCCATGACAACCGAATCGATCCCTCCTGAAATGGCCAGGAGAATGCGGTCGGCCGGCAAAAACAGCTTGTTCTTAGCGATAAAGGCTTTAAGCAGGTCGATCATTGCCTATCCTGAGTTAAATTATTGATGAAAGATAAGGCAAAATTAAGGCAATAATTACTTATTCCTTAATGAACTTTCCCGAGCCGCTGGCTCCGTTCAACATGATCTTCACCATGTAAAGGCCCGGGCTCAGGGAATTGATGTTGATTTCAGTTCTGTTACTGCTTACTGATTGCATCAGTACCGGCTGTCCCATCAGGTTATAAACGGCACATGACCCGGTTTGTGAAGAGAGGGGGGATGCTCCGCGGATTTCAAGTACAATATGATCTATTGCAGGATCCGGGCAAATACGGAAAGTGATTCCCGGCTTTTGTTCTGCAATCCCGACACCACCGTCTATGGTTTTTAAAACTGTTCCATTTTCACCGGCAGCATACCCGGTCAGATTATCGCTGAAATAAATATAATGAAGATCGGAACTGGTCACCGGTTCCAGGTTAAACCAGTTTGCCCCTCCATCTGTTGTTTTCAGGATAGTGCCGTCGGATCCGGCAGCAAAACCAATCGTTTTTCCGGGGAAGCATACCGAGAACAAATTATTGGATGTGGCGGAGAAAACCTGGGACCAGGTTACACCGGCATCGCCTGTGAAAAGTATTATTCCCGAGAACCCTGCGACGAATCCTGTATCGGCATTCAAAAAGAGGACCGACATCAGGGGCAGGGATGTACCCGATGAGAGAAGGATCCAGTTGGCCCCTCCGTCAATGCTTTGCATAAGGGTTCCACCATCCCCTGCGGCATAGCCTGTATTCGCACCGGTAAAAAAGCAGGAATAGAAGGAATATGTAAGGCCTGTATATGTTGCAACCCATGTTCCCCCGGCATTGGATGTTTTCAGGATAGTTCCTTCCTTCCCTAGTGCAAATCCGTTATTGTCATCCAGGAAGTATACGTAATTCAGGTCATAGTTTGTTCCCGAACTAAGGGTGTCCCAGGCGCTGCCCCCATTGTATGTTTTTAAGATTTTTCCTTTATGCCCAACGGCATAGCCAACATCCCCGCTGGTAAAGAAAACAGAGGTCAGGTCCCTGTCGGTGCCTGTATTCATAACTGACCATGTGGTACCGGCATCAGCCGATTTGATTATCGTGCCTGAAGCACCGGAAAGCAAGATAGTATTTGAAGAAGGAGAATCTCCCGAGAGAAGATCCCTGACTGTCACGGACGTCTGGCAGGTCCAGGTCGCGCCTGCATCGGAGGTTTGGATAATTGTTCCAAAGTCCCCAACCGAGAAGCCCTCATCGGGCCCAGTGAAACATGTGGATGTTAAAAGATTTGATGAGCCGGTATTTACAAGGCTCCAGTTTGCACCGGCATTGGCCGTTTTAAGAATGCCGCCGTATCCTGTTGCATAGCCTGAATTGTCATCAGTAAACCAGACCGACATCGGGAGGAAACCGAGCCCCCAGGTTTGAAGTTCCCAGTTGGCTCCTCCATCCAGGGTTTTCATGATAATACCGTCGGTGTCGAGAGGATAACTACCGCCTGCAGCATACCCAGTATTGGAATCAGTAAAATAAACCGACTTCAGGTTAACGACATTTCCGGTAGGCTGACGGTTCCAGCTTTGGCCCCCGTCGATGGTTTTCAGGATCACTCCCTTGTCACCGGCAGCGAAAGCGGTATTCTTATCAAGTATAAAAACTGATCTCAGATTCACGTCAGTGCCTGATGTGAGCATTTGCCAGTGGGCCCCACCGTCGGTCGTTTTAATGATCAGGCCAAGATCCCCTGCCACAAATCCCGTATCCGCATTAAGAAAACAAACGGAATACAGGCTTTTATAGATGCCGGTCGAAATGGCTGTCCAACTGGCTCCTTCATCGGAAGTCTTTAACATTGTCCCGAATAAACCTACCGCGAATCCTTCCATTGCATCGGGAAAGAAAACCGACAGAAGGTTGTTCGACGTAATCCCGGGCAGGTTGGTCCAGGTAGTCCCTCCGTTGATTGTTTTTACTATCACCCCTCCGTTCCCGACAGCAAAACCCGTTTCCGGACTTGTGAAGGTGACGGAATTCAGTTGGTTTGACTGGGGTTTTGGATTGAGCCATTGCCAGCCCTGGGCTTCTGCCTGGTGCAAAACAAAGAGCAGTGACAGCAGAAATAATACCTTTTTCATTGATCAGTGTTTTTCAAGGCAGGTAGGATGCCTTTTATTTAATATCCCAAACATCCCCGCTGTTCAGCAGGTCGTCAACATTTTTAATAGGGCTGGTTTCTTTTGCGTATTTGATCTGCTCTTCAACCATATCGTCATAGGTTGGGAACATGGCCGAACGGATCACTCCAAAAACCATTGGGAAGTGAGGCGGAGCAAGCTTCGCCAGCATCAGGTGGATGCCAGGGTCCTGGTTGTATGCGTCATGAATGAGGATGTCATCCGCAGTCACACCATTTTTACCTATTTCAGCAACTTCAAGCATAGTATCCTTCAGGATGAGGCCCTTTTCGTTATTCTTGCCCCAGGTCATGGGCTGTCCGTTCTTCACATTGAGCATGTTCTCATCCTTGCTTTCCTTGCCGATGACATCGTTATGCGCCTTATCGGCGAAGATGATGCAGTTCTGCATGATCTCAATAATTGAGGTGCCGTCGTGTTTGGCCGCTTCGAACATAGCTTCGGTCATCATAGTGATATTGTTATCGGGAACACGGGCATAGAACGTGCCTTGTGCGCCCATAACGAGTTCACCCACATTGAAAGGATGTTCGATAGTCCCCTGGGGAGAGGTCTTGGTGACCTTGCCCATGGGGGTTGTAGGGGAATACTGTCCCTTGGTCAGTCCGTAGATCTGGTTATTGAAAAGAAGAATATTGATATCTACGTTTCGGCGGATGACGTGAATGAAATGGTTCCCGCCGATTGCCAGCGAGTCCCCGTCGCCTGTGGCCATCCAGACGCTGAGCCTGGGGTTTGCAATTTTAACGCCGGTGGAGATAGCCGCAGCGCGGCCATGGATACCATGGATACCGTATGTGTTAACATAGTACGGGAAACGCGATGAGCAGCCGATACCCGATACCATGCAAAAATTTTCTTTACGGTACCCGATTTTCGGGAATACCCTTTCCACTGCAGCAAGAATGGCATGAGCGCCGCAACCTGCGCACCATTTTACCATTTGGTCGCTTTCAAAATCGGTTTTGGACAACTGAACGGTGGAACGTTCAATGGTTGTATTTACGAAATCCATATTATTTTTCCTCCAGGATTTGGTTGAATTTTTCAGTTAACTCATTGATCATGAATGGTAATCCCTGAACCTTGTTGAACTGGGAAATATTCGGCATGGGGAATTTCATCCTCAGGTAGTTCACAAATTGTCCGCTGTTAAGCTCGCAAACAATGATCTTTTTAAAGCCTTTCAGGACTTTTTCGGTATTTTTCGGGAGCGGACTGATATACTTAAAATGTGCATGGCTTATGCTTTTACCTTCGGCCTGTGCAAGTTTAACTGCAGAATGAACAGCTCCGAAAGTGCCACCCCAGCTAACAACCAGGAGGTCGCCTTTTTTATTACCGTCGATTTCCTGTTCGGGAATAAAATCTGAGATTTTTTCAACTTTGGCAGCGCGAAGGTCGACCATAAGCTGGTGGTTCATGGGGTCCATGGAAACCACGCCGGTGATATTTTCTTTTTCAAGTCCGCCTATGCGATGGCGCAGCCCTTCGGTTCCCGGCAGCGCCCATTGGCGTACCAGAGTTTCGGCATTACGTTTATAGGGTTTGTAATCCTTATCATTTGCCTGGGCTATGGGTGGCTTGATCGGAGGCAGGTCTTTCACTTTTGGAATGCGGAAAAGTGCTGATCCGAATCCGAGATAGCCATCGGTAAGAAGTATGGCCGGGGTCATATGTTCCATGGAAAGTTTGGCTGCGGTATAGGCCATGTAAAAGCAATCGTCGGGTGTGGATGCAGCAATAACTATAACGGGACCTTCGCCGTTTCGTCCGAAAAGAGCCTGCATCAGATCCGATTGTTCCGATTTTGTGGGAAGTCCGGTCGAGGGACCTCCGCGCTGAACGTCGACGATCACAAGGGGAAGTTCGGTTATCAGGGCAAGACCGATGGCTTCGCTTTTAAGCGAGAGGCCGGGACCTGAAGTACTTGTACAGGCGAGGGAACCGGTGTAGGAAGCCCCTATAGCAGAACATATGCCAGCGATCTCGTCTTCGGCCTGGAATACTTTTGCCCCGAGGGATTTATGCTTTGAAAGCTCCATCAGGATCTCTGTGGCGGGGGTAATCGGGTAGGAGCCAAGGAATAGGGGGCGTCCCGATTTTTCGGCAGCTGCAAGCAGCCCCCAGGCTGTTGCTATATTTCCGGTGATGTTGCGGTAACGGCCTTTAGCCATTTTGGCAGGGCCAACCTGGATTACCGATTCGAGAGCTTCAATGGTCTCGGCATAGTTATACCCGGCCTGGATTACAATTTTATTGATCTCGACGATTTTCGGATTCTTTTTAAACCTTTCCTCGAAATAGTTAAATGCCAGCTTAATGTCGCGGTTGAAAATGAAATACAGGATACCGAGTGCGAACATGTTTTTTGAACGTTCAGCTGTTTTGGTGTCGATACCCGAGTCTTTCAGGCTCTCCTTTGTCATGGCAGTGATGGGAGCCTTGATCATGCGGTAAGCATCGAGGCTGTGGTCTTCGAGAGGGTTAATTTTGTACCCTGCCTTTTCAATCGATTTTTCATCAAAGGCATCGGTATCGACCAGGATGGTTGCACCTTTCCTGGCCCATTTTAGGTTAGCCTTGAGGGAGGCTGGATTCATGGAAACCAGCACATCAACCAGGTCACCTGTTGTATAGATCTTTTCGGAGCCCATATGGACCTGGAAGCCGGAAACCCCGGCAACGGTGTTATGTGGGGCTCGTATTTCTGCTGGAAAATCAGGGAAGGTGGCGAGATCATTCCCGGCCATGGCAGCCGAGTCGGAAAATACTGAACCTGAAAGTTGCATACCATCGCCGGAATCGCCGACGAACTTCACAACTACGCTTTCCTTCTCAACAATTTGTCTTTTAGTATTAGGCATCGTTATGTGTTTTTTAGAGTGTGCAAAGGTACAAAAAAAATCATGAGCAAAGGATACGGGATGCAAGATACGGGATATGGCGCTTCGCACCGATAACTGGGTCAGCAGCTTCGCTGCGATAACCGGATATCCAGTTATCCAGTAATCCAGCTATCCGGTAATCCAGCTATCCTGTTAAAAATTTCACATTTGGCGTTTT
>JAPLDN010000266.1 GCA_026391755.1 Bacteroidota bacterium | reverse complement strand
CCTGCTTACATCCATAACCAATTATAAAGATGCCCAGCTGAGCCGCCTCCAGTACGAATATAACCTGCTTCTTTCCAGGATGGAATTATGCCGGCTCTCAGGGATAAGGTGGTGGTAAAATAAAAGGGTGTCCCGGAAAACTGAGGCACCCTTAAAATTGAAAATTGAGGTAATCCGGATATACTTATCCCCATTTCTGTACTGCAGCTCCGATAGCCGGACCGCCTTTTGCAAGATCCTCCGGGGTCATGACCGGAAGGAAATCGACATCAGCACCCAGCCATAAAAAGAAAGGTTCTGCAATTGCTGGAATTTCCGATGCATCATTAACATTTAAAACGATATATGCTCCCCTGTGCCCGCAAATCGTTGTAAAATATGCGGCTTCCGCTTTGATATCACCCAGTAGTTCATGCATCTTGTGACCAAATTGAGGATCGCTTATTGCCTTGTCCCCTTTTTCCTGGGACATCTTGATTTTCATTATATATTTCATGTTGAATCTCCTTTTTTTAACTTTTTATAATACTTCTAATTCATGAATTAATAACAATAATTTATTAATTATCATGCAAATATAATATGGATTTGGTCTAAATTAACATTTGTGGTGATATTTTTAAAATCTTTGTATTATCTTTATTCCAATCATTTGAGAAATACCGGGCCTGGGTATAAATAAATCTGAAACCCAATAAATCGGAAAGTCTGCTTTATTGCCTTTTGAGAGATGAATCCAAGTGCATCTTCATTATCTTTGACTTGTCAAAATGAATTTGGTATTCTACTTGTATTTATTATGAAAAAAACAACCCTGGTCTTCCTCTTTTTGCTTTCAGCTTTGCCGCTTACCATACTTGCTGCCAATAACGACTCTATACCTCCTCCAAAACAGCCCTATCATAAAAATGTCATTAAATTCAATCCGACCCCAATGCTCCTCTGGAGTTGGAAAAATATAACGTTCAGCTATGAGCGCATCCTTTCTCCCCGTCAGTCAATCTCCATCGAACTGGGTTACCTGGAAATGCCCCGGCTGTATGAAGATACCATTGCCAGACTGGTAAATATCACAAGTCATTCCAAACATGGGATAAATGCTACTATAGAATATCGTTTTTATATTTCACAGCTGAATACCAGGCCGATTCCTGCCGGTTTATATATCGGCCCCTACCTTACTTATTACGGGTACAGTTTTAAGAATGATTTTGACATCCTGCACACTTCCATTGACAGTACAGGGACAATTAAGGGAAACTATTGGGCCTTCAACCTGGGCATTGAACTTGGCTACCAGTTTGTTTTCTGGAAACGCCTTACTCTTGATATGGTGCTTTTAGGACCTTCATTAGCTTATTACGGTGGCAAAACCGACATTTCTGGAAATCTCAGTGGGTCTCAGATCCAGGACATGAATGAAGCGATATATGAAAAATTAAAAGAAAGATTCCCGATGATTCACTCTCTCTCTCTTGATAAATCATTTCAGCAAACAGGAAAGCTTGATGTAGTTCGATGGGGTTTACGTTACCTGGTGCAGATAGGGTTTCATTTCTGACACTATTCAACGGGGATCATTTTTTTAAGCCTCAATGCATTTCCCTGATTATCCCAGCCTCTAGAACTAAGGCACTCTGCCCTTTCATCAATAGACTGGATGCAGCCCTTAACTCTCCGGTGATTCTTGTTCTTCAACTTTCTCTTCTTTCTTTGCTTTCCTCGCCTGGTAGTATTTTTTTCCTCCATAGGCTACACCCATAGCTAGCAGTATCCCAAGTCCTCCGTCAATCGGGGGCTCCCACTGGACCGGGGTCACCCCCGCCGTTAGGATTGGGAGGTGGTGGTGGTGGACCATCGGCTAAAGTCACTATGCTTGCTAAGAAGCATGCAATAAAAATTGAAGTTGTGATGATTTTTATCATCTCTTGTTTATTGCTTATTGAATACTTTGGCTACGAAATGTTGATCTGCAGATGCAGCGTGAACGATGAAAATGCCTGTGTTACCAGGCGCTTCAACACTCACAAACCCGTTCATTTTAACGGAGGATCCACTGACTAACTGGCCCATGGTATTGAAAATACTTATATCCGCTTCCTGACCTTCCATAGCCGGCACCTCAAGGAATATTTTACCCTTGCCTGCAAAAGCCCTGCCTGAAATTATTGAATGTTCCTCCGTGCCGTTTAGTCCTGCAAAATGAAGCCTGAACCGGTCAATTGCATTCGCTGGTTCATAGTTGAAAGTGTAAACACTGTCATGTCTCAGGTTAACCATCTTTCCAAGCAACTGATCTTCGAGCGTAACAGGAACATTTGCATTGAATGACGCCATTCCACTGGCAGTAAAGGAGACCTGGGCCTCAACATTTAATGTAAAATGGAGAGGCACTATTACCTCCCCCGGAGTAATAGGCAGGCTGTTGATACATAACTCACTGTTATCCGATGCAACGGAGCTGAATTGAGGTGCCTCTGCTCCGCCCTGCAATTTATTCCCGTCAAATTCAGGGTCAAATGCAGTGGTTGCTCCTTCCCTGAAATGAACTACTATTTCATCATATGCATTATTATTAAGGGTAACCGATTTAATCCAGAGTAGGGTTGGGATCAGTTCATTGTTTTTCAGAAAGTTTGCATGCTGGTTCGTGCATACGGCATTGGTCATTGAAAAATCATATGAAGAGTTAACAACTTGTACAATGAAGGACTGGCCAAGAGCAATATACCTGGAACCACCGTTAACACCTGCTGTTCCATTATACGAAGCATAATTTTCCGTGGCGGAAGCCGCTCCTGCCGGCCAGATGTAAAAAGTCCCGCCAATACCATCTTTTTTCCACGGATTGCCGCTCGTGTTCCAGTCGATTGTAGATGAGTAAGGGTTAGGTACCAGGTTATAACCTTGTGATATATAAGACATAAGTGGGGTGTATTTCCCGTTGTTCAGTTTCCCGGGAATACTGATGGTAGTGGAGGCGCCCTGGTAATATATCATATAACCCCGGGTTTCATCAAGCGGTATGGTGGTGGATGAGCCAAGATTGTCCCAGCTGTTGGTCCCTTCGTTGAAATCGTAAAGATATGACCCAAGAAAAATGTTACTTGTACTGTTTGTTGCAGCATCAACCGGAAGCGAAATAAAATGGTATTTCATGGCATTAAGTTCAGTGCTCCCGGTAATATAAATGTTGACAGTGGCACTTGTTGTAGCAGGTGTCACTTCTGCGCTTAAGGGCAGTATCACTGAGCCGGATCCGGTGGCATCGGAATTGATCACTAATCCGTCGTTTCCAGCCTGGTTATCCAGATTATTTATAACCTGTAAATTTCCATTTGGTGCTACAGTCACTTTTTTCCCTGATCTGATAATCAGGGAATAAGCATGCGCAATGTTAATAGGATCATCCACTGTAATATTCCCTGTTACAAATGAAGGGACAGTGACCCTTAAAGTGTCATTCGGAATCATGTCCGACAGAGGATCGCTTGAAGTGCTCCTTAGCCATTTTCCAACCGTAAACCAGCTCCCTGTACTCGCTGAATTCCAGATAAACCCGGCGGCAAAAAGAGGCTGACCTGCTGTCTGGGTTGAGCCGTAAACTTTACCGCTGCCTGTATAAATATCGGCAATTACAGTTCCGGTACCCCAAATGTTGCCTGCCTCATTCAATGACGAAGGCGAAGATACCGTCAGGCTGCCATTAATAGCCATTGGCGGGCTGCTGGCAGAAATGGTCACAGGACAATTGTTTGTAGTAAGCGTTCCTGTTGACCGTATGAGCGCAATAGCCCCTGCCTGAACCTGAAAACATCCGATAGACATTGAACCAATCACATTCAGCGTATCAGCGGCTCCGATCACTATACTCAAGGAACTTCCCGTACCTGAAGTAATAAGATTCCCGGTTAATGCAACGTCCAGCAAAGCAAAACCATTAGTCTCCGTCCCGTTATATGAAAGGTTACTGTTCAAGTCAACCGTATGGGTCGCCCTGATGATCACCCTGTCACCATAGACAGGTGTTCTGGTAGCTGTTGTCCATGCACCCCCGATATATTGTTCCCAGGTTGTTGTCGATGACCATACTCCACTTTGGGCAGAACGGAAACTTACGATCTGAGAACTTCCTGAAAAAGGCCCTGATATTATCAGGATTAAAATGATTAGAAAATATTTTTTCATGGGCAACGATTTGAACTGATCATTTTTTTCAATTAAAAATGAAACCCAATCTGTACCAGGTACCTGAACCCTATACTGAACAATTCCAGCTTGCCATTTTGCTCGAAAGACTTGTTAATAACGAAATCTCCTATCATCGGGTATTTTGCCAGTAACTTATTGTATAATTCTTCGTTGATCTCCTTTAGTTTCGTCTCGTTAATATTCCCGGTTATATCCAACCTGCCCCCATAATAACTGATGGCTGGTCCGACCAGCACAAAATCGAGGGTCAGGCGCTTCCAGAAAACAAACTGGTAGCCGAGCTCAACTCCAAGATTAAATACGTAAAAATTTCCTTTGACCTGGCCTGCGCTGTCGACGCTGGTGTGAAGCACATCAATGTCATTTTTAAAATGGTAGCCGTAATAACTGCAATATGGAGCAAGGTAAACGCCGTCGGGGATGGGCCTTCCATTCCTGGTTGTAAGGTAAAAGCGGTATTCCAGCGCTATATTTATTCCATACTTTTCACGGCTGTTTATTGCAACCAGTCTTCCGATCGTATCTTTAAAAAGCGGGGGAAATTCCAGATACCCCAACGTAAGTGCGATGGACTGTTTGTTGTTAATAACCCTCTCATAGCTGAATGTGACATTTTTACTGCTCCATAACAGCATTGGAGTGGGATTGAATTTGATCACATTTTTATGAAAGGGCTTTTTACTCTCCTTTAAAGTATCACTCTTCCCTGCTGAAACCAGGCAAGGAATCGTGATCATAATTACAAAGAAAAACAACTTGGCTTTTTTCATCTCTTCCTTTTAAAGTCATCATACATCGCCTGAACCTGCTTCTCATTTGGAAAGCAGGTTTTTAATTTTTCTATATACGGTGAAGCTTGAACCCTCTCATTCCGGTTCATATAAAAAGCATAAAGCGCATATAGGATATCAAAATTGCATGCTTCTATTCCAAGCCCCTTGAGAAAAGTTTTAACGCATTTATCATTTTGTCCTGTCATCTCGTAAAGCAGCCCTAAATTATACAAAATCCTTTTATTACTGGCCGGTTTGAATGATGCGGTTTCCAGTAAGGCAATGGCTTCAGGGTATTTCTTCTGCTCCCCGTAAAGCAAAGCAAGATAATAATATCCATCTGTCAGATCGGGGTTCGAAGCAATCATATTCCTGCACAGCCTGATCACCGAATCGGTCTTTCCCTGCTGGTAATATATCAAAACTAAGTTTGCCTTGGCGGGATAGAACAAATCGTCTATCCTGACAGCCTCACGGTAATTCTCTTCCGCTTTTGGCAGGTCCTTCAGCTTAGCATAATAATTGGCAAGATTATATCTCCCTGTAGGAAAATCCGACACATATTCCTGAGACTTACGGTATTCCTCCAATGCTTTCAGGAAAAACCTGTATTGTATTTCATTAAACGCTTCTTTTTTGTATGCGGATAACCTGTTGGCGGCTTGCATGCGGACTGCCTTTACAGGATCATTCAAAAGCGGTGAAAGTGTGCGCAACAACTCAGCTGAATCGGCTGCCATAAAATTCTCCACCGCCGTATAACGCAATAAGGGATCCGGATCCCCGCAAGCCTTGCGCACTGCCGCCTGCGCCCTTGCACTTGGGTAAGACGACAAATATCCTATAGCCGTTGCCCTGATGATCTCAGGATAGAGATTGCTGTTGATGATCCTTAGCAATCCCGAATCGGCCCCGGCCTTTCCTGCCACCGCATCGGCAAGGATGCTGCCGTAATGCGGTTTACGTCTTTCCCCGTACCATTTATTCACATTCTGAAGCGCCCAAAGATCGGTCTTGTCATCATGGCAACGTGTGCAGGCATTGGGCGTACCAAGCTGTATCGAAAGGTCAGGCCTAGGGATGCGCAAACTATGGTCGTATCTTCGGTCGATCCCCATGTAATACCTTCCCGGCATATGGCAGTCCCGGCATAAATTCCCGTCGCCGGGACCTAGTTTCCGGCCTTCTTTATTCACAAATGAAGTCCCGGCTTCACCTTTGGCTTTGTGGAAGTGATGGTTGAAAGTGTCATACTCATCAGCCCTGTGGCATTGGGTACACAACGCATTGCCCTCGAACTTCCGTTTCAGGCTGTGTGGGTCGTGGCAGTCACCGCAACGAACATCCTTCATGTACATTTTGCTCTGGGTAAATGAACCGTATTCGTAATCCTCATCGAGGAACTGTCCGTCAACATAATAAAATGAAGCCACCGGGAGTTGAGGAATGGCATTGCTCAGGAAGTCAGGGTGCCCGAAATCATAAGGCCCCATCGAACTCCTGCGGGCATGGCAGGGAGCACAGGATTCCATGTACTGTCGGGATGGGATCTTGCTCGTCTTCACAACAAGCCCTGTATTATTGTCCCGGGGCCTCGCCATCCCGGGCAGCCTGGCCCATTCGATATGCGCTGAACCCGGGCCATGACAGGCCTCGCAATTAACATTGATATCACTCCAGGTGGTATTGTATGAATTGGAATCCGGGTTAAAATTTTTCTGCAGGTTGGTTGAATGGCATTCGGCACACATGCTGTTCCAGTTCTGGGCCTGGTTGGTCCAGAAGAGCCAGTTATCAGGCTTCATATCCTCAGGCTTGTAAACCATGGCTGCCATCTGGAACCACTTTTTTTCAATCGTATTCCATGCAATGGGTAAACACTGGTATTTCCCGCTCCCGAATGGAATGAGATACTGCTGCAAAGGATGCACGCCAAACGTATGCGACACCCGGAACTCCTTCATCAGGCCCCCGGGTCCTTCTGTAAACACATAAAATTTTCTATCCCTCTTATAGAATTTAGAAGTCTTTCCGTTAAACGTGAATTCGGCGTTATTAAAATCCCCCAATACGCTGCTGTCGCTTGCAACACTCATGGCTTTGTCATGATCGGAACCTTTCCAAAGCCTGAATTCCTTCTGGTGGCATTCAATACAGGCATGGCCTCCCGTGAAAACAGCTACCGCCTGATGTACTTCACCTGCATGCCTGTTCAGCAACAGTGAAAGCGGGAAGCTGAGTACAATCACAGCAGTCGCAAGCATTCCGGTGAGTTTCCACGTCCTGTTCATGTTCATGTTGCGTAAACCACCTGGTCTCTCCTGAATGAATTCCTTTCCTTCAGCGTCCCTATATCCACTTTAACCATTCCGTTCTCGATCAGCACAGGGTAATAATCCAGCGCTCTTGCAGCAGGTGGATTCAGCACTTCCCCGCTGATATCAAAAGCCGAAGAATGGCAGGGACAGATAAATCTCTTTTTGCTTTCTTCCCATGAAATGGAACATCCAAGATGGGTGCATCTGATCGATAATGCAATAAATCCGCCATCCTGCAGCCTTGCCAGATAAAACCTCCCGCCCATGAAAGCACTGACTGAACCCGGCGCAAACGATTCCACCGATCCTGCATCGAGCATCTGCTTTGTCTCGGGTGTAAGTTTATTCTTTCCTGAAAAAATGTATGCGGATATCATCCCCAGCCCCTCAAGCGCGGCAAAAACGCCAAGGCCCTTCCAGGCCATACCGAAGAAATCGCGGCGTGACACTTTCCCCGGAGGTGTTTTTGAAGTTGAACCCGCATTTTGATCAGTCATTTCTTAAATCGTAAATCGTAAATCGTAAATCGTAATTTGTAAATCCCTTCAGACATTCCAGGGAAAAACAATGGCCATGTCTTTTCCCCTGAAAAATATGCCTGTAAGTGTTAAAACGATAAATGCAATAATGATAAACACAAAAACCGCCTGCACGAGTTCTGCTTTAGAAAGCTTTAACCTTTTAAGATAAAACCGGTAAAAAGCCGCCATGAACAGCAGTAATATAAAAAGCGGGATAATGCCGTTGCTGATAAATGCCGGTAATAAGGGAATCATTATCTCGAAATTCATCACCCAGGCATTGAACAGGATACCGGCTATGGTTACAACAGCCCCAAACATGGCGGTGGCTTTTGCTGATCTCTTTCCCTTCTCCGAAATAAACCAGTGCCCCGAAGGCGGTTCATCGTAAGTTATAAAAGGTATCCATACCAGGAAAGTCAATACGCTGAGAGGAATTATAAAAGCAGCAAAAAACGGATGGAAATGCATCAGTAATTCCTGCACACCCGCAAAGTACCATGGCGCTTTGGTGGGGTTCATGCTGTAAGCAGGGTTGGCCTTTCCCAGCAAGGGCGCGTTGAAAAAGGCGGCAAAAAGGAACAATATGGCAAGCAAAACGAGGGCAACGATAAATTCCCTGTAAACCAGGTTCGGATTGACAGGAACAGCTTCCCCTTTTTCTTCGTCTGAAGGAAGCATTATCCCTCCGGCTTTCCTCACCCTCCAGAAATGATAGAGTACAAGGACCAGCAAGAGGAAAGGCAAAAGGGCCGAATGAAAAGTAAAAAATGTCTGAAGCGTGTCAGCGTTCAGCTCTTTGCCTCCGATTATGGTCATCCGCAGACCATTACCAATAAAAGGAAAGTACCCGATAATGTTAGTACTCACGGTAATGGCCCAGTAAGCCAGCTGATCCCAGGGAAGAAGGTATCCGGTGAAATTTGAGAATACGATTATTGCGAGGAGTAAAAGCCCGAACAGCCAGTTGAGTTTGCGCAAATCGCGGTATGCCCCGGTAAAAAACACCCTGAGAAAATGACAAAAAGCGATAAACAGCAGGAACACCCCGCTCCAGTAATGGATGTTGCGGATGAATTGCCCGAAAACCACCTGGGTTTTCATGAACACAACCGAATTATATGCCTCTGCAGGTGACGCGACGTAATAAAACCTGAGTAAAATGCCGGTAATAATCTGAACTGCGATCAGCAGCGCCGCCATCCCTCCCAGCCCGAAAGTACGATGAAAGGTCAGTGATTTCTCACTGACCTTCCCCGGGTGAAGATGTAAAAAAATATTTTGCATTCACTGGTCCGGCAGTTCGCCGGGACTCTGTTTATTTTCAGAATTTACTTCGTGGGCTTAGAGATGAACGGCACTTTCTGCAAGATCTGCATGCGAATGCTTGCCAGAATGTAATTTTCTATCTGGTAAAACTGTGTGGCCACAATGCCGTCGGAAACTGCTTTGACCTTGCCATAGTAAGCAACGATCAGGTCATCGGTCTTTTTCTGAAGTGCAATGACTTTTTTGGTCCATTCGTCAGCCTGAACGGGGGTAAAATCAAAATAATGGTCGGCATATTGCTTAAGCAGATCGATACGCTCCCTGCCAAGCGCTTTGCGTTGTGTTTCGTATTCATCATAAAGTTTCCAGAAAGCATCCTTTTGTGTTGCGGATACCTTTACGAATTCAGCGACAACAGCTTTTTTATCCTTGCCGAATGCAGCCTGGTAAAGGTCGATTTCTTCTTTGTTCGACTGGGCCCATGAAAATGAGCTTACAAATAATACTGCAATAAGTAAGATGTACTTTTTCATAATCTTTCGTAATTTTTAAGTGTTTAATTAAGTGACAAATGTACTATATTTTATTCACTTTATCATGAATACAACCGGCATCATTTTCATGCTGGCAGCCTGCCATCAGGTGATTCGCTGCAAGAACGTTCTGAACGCGTAATCTGTTGAAAAATAAGTTTATATTTGTGTCGGTTATCAAATAAAAATCAATGAAAAGGACATTTACCTCATTTCTCTTCCTGCTTCTCAGCTTATACGGATTCAGCGGCAACTGGGTCCAAATTTCATCTCCTGATCCTGTTGCTGCTTCAGTCAAACTCGTCTCCTCAAACATCGACAATTCAGTGATACAACTGAACCTGGGCGGCTTCAGCCTCAGGGAAGTCCAGACCCCTTCCGGTCCGGCCGTTATAGTGGAAGCAGGGGGTTTGACACCCATACAGGAAGCCGGGTCTCCCGACCTGCCAAAAATGACGGCATCCCTCGCAATCCCCGATATGGCCGGGATGGGCGTGCGTATCCTTTCATCAGATTTCAAAGATTTTACCAATATTCTGGTTGCACCTTCTAAAGGAGTCATCATGAGGGATGTAGATCCTTCAACAGTACCCTATACCTATGGGGCTGTATATTCTGCGGATGGCTTTTTCCCCGGATGCCTTACAGGTACCAGGGACCCGTTCATAATTCGTGATGTCCGCGGGCAGACAGTGATCGCCTATCCGTTCCAGTATAACCCGCTGACTAAAACCCTGAGGGTATATTACAGCTTGAAAGTTGAGCTGTACAAGAGCGGAGTCCGGGGACAGAACACCCTGCCGCGGAATATCACAAACCGTAGGATATGCAATGATTTTGTTTCTGTCTATTCCCATGAATTCCTGAATTTTAACGCTGTCGCATATACTCCTCTCGGGGAATACGGGAACCTGCTGGTGATCTGCTACCCCCAGTTCATGGATGCAATGAAGCCTTATGTGGAATGGAAGCGCAGCGAGGGCTACCATACCGAGATCATCGACGTGACCACCGCTGGTTCGACAGCTCCTGAAATCAGGTCGTTCATTGCCGATTATTACATTACCAAAGGTCTTACTCACGTGCTGCTCGTTGGCGACAGTCCCCAGATCCCCACGAATACAGGAGGCAGCCTGGGAGGCCCGTCCGACAATGCATACGGGTATATCCTCGGCAACGACCATTATGCCGATGTGTTTATCGGCAGGTTTTCAGCTGAAAACGTAGCCCAGGTTGAGACACAGGTTCTGCGTACTTTAAATTACGAGAAGAACCCCCAATACCTTACCGATGACTGGTTTTCAACGGTGATAGGCATAGGTTCCGACCAGGGGCCGGGAGACGACGGCGAATTTGATTACCAGCATATCCGAAACCAGCAAACAAAGTTGCTGGCCTATACCTATACCTGGAACCCCGAACTCTTTGACGGTTCCCAGGGCGGCAACGACGCTAACGGCAACCCCACCCAGTCCATGGTCACCGCGGCGGTTGACAGCGGTGCCGGTCTTATCCTCTACACAGGCCATGGTAGTAATACCTCCTGGGGCACCACAGGCTTCAACAACGCCAAAGTCAACCAGCTCGCCAACCAGGGCAAACTGCCTTTTATCTGGTCGGTAGCCTGTGTTAATGGCAATTTTGTCGGTCTTACCTGCTTTGCCGAAGCCTGGCTGCGCGCCACAAAGGATGGGGAACCTGTTGGAGCCGTAGCTTTCCTGGGATCCACCATTAACCAGAGCTGGGACTCACCAATGGAAGGACAGGATGAAATGACCAACATTCTTTCGGAAAGTGATTCACTGAATATAAAACGAACCTTTGCAGGGCTTTCCATAAACGGATGCTTCAAGATGATTGAATCTTACGGCAGCGACGGAGAAAACATGGCCGATACCTGGACTGTCTTTGGAGACCCTACCATCATGGTGAGGACTGCCGCACCGGGAGCCATGCCGGTAGCAAACGACAGCATAATTTTTACAGGGGACTCGGTTCTTACAGTGACCTGTCCTGTCAACGGAGCAAGGGCAACATTGACAGTTGCCGATTCCATCCTTGCTACAGGGCTAATTTCAAACGATATGATCCGCCTGGGTTTTCCTGCTCTCACAAACCCGTCCGATACCCTTTACCTGGTGGTTACAGCCTACAATAAACTGCCTTACGAATCTAAGGTGCTTGTGTTACCCAGGCAGGCTCTTGTTGCCGGTTTCACCGCAACCCCCAGGACCCTTGTTCCTGGCAACAGCGTCAGCTTTTCCGACACCTCCTCGGGTTACGCAAATTCATGGAACTGGTATTTCCCGGGAGGAAATCCCGAAACATCAGCTGAACGCAACCCTGTGATACAATATAACAGCCAGGGCAACTTCGATGTTCAACTCATTGTGAGCAGGGGTTCGAGCACAGATACCCTGCTTAAACCAGCTTATATCCTCGCCGATTTCCCGGCCTCAGTGACCCCCCCGGCCGTTGGGATGCAATGCTCAGTTTTACCCAACCCTAACAAGGGCATCTTTACATTCACGCTTAACACGGGAAGTGAGGATAAAGTGAAACTCACTATCTGCAATGTTCTGGGCACCGGAGTGTATACGGAAAATTTCCTGCCCCGATCAGGTAACATTACAAACCGTATCGACCTTTCTTACCTGCCTGCCGGTCCGTACTTTCTTTTAGTTGAAGGAAAGAACGGGATGACCAGGATAAAGATCATACTGGCAAAATGACAAGTGTAAAAATTGCAATCATCGTCGGATGCGTTCTCGCATGCTGTGCTGCCCTGAATGCAGCAGGCAGCGATACTATCCATATAACAGCCAGGCAGGATGATATCACCCTGGTCAGTACTGAGCCCGGAAAAAATACCGAAACTGTATACAAATGGCCGGCCGATTCCCTTGTCTCCGCTAAGCTGCATAAGTGGCAGGACTGGAAATTCGGGGTGCTGATCCATTGGGGTATTTACAGCGAATGGGGAGTTGTCGAAAGCTGGAGCCTTTGTCCGGAAGACGAGGGCTGGTGCCAGAGACGCGGGCCTTATTCGGCCGACTGGTATACGTACAAGACTGCTTACGAGAACATCCGCAAAACATTCAACCCGGTGAAATTCAATCCTTCAAACTGGGCAAAAGCTATGCACGATGCCGGCATGAAATATGTTGTTTTCACCACCAAGCACCATGACGGTTTCTGCATGTTCGATACCAAATACACCGATTACCGTATCACGGATCCCGTGTCTGCTTTCTCAAAGAACCCGCTCAGCAACGTAGCCAAAGAAGTGTTTGCCGCCTTCAGGCAGCAGGGAATGGGGGTTGGCGCTTACTTCAGCAAACCCGACTGGCATTGTCCCGATTACTGGTGGCCTTACTTCCCCGTATTCGACCGTAATGTGAATTATGATCCTGCAAAGTATCCCGAACGATGGAAATCCTACCAGAAGTTCACTTTCAACCAGCTTGATGAGATCACCAGGGAGTATGGTAAGATTGATATCCTGTGGCTGGATGGCGGATGGGTAAGGCCGGCCGGCTCCCTCGATGCGGAAACCCAGCCATGGCTCGGGAAACGCCAGTGGACACAGGATGTTGACATGCCTTCCATCGCCAAAATGGTTCGTAAGAACCAGCCGGGGATACTCATTGTAGACCGCACGGTCCACGGGGAATTCGAGAACTACCAGACCCCCGAACAGCAGATCCCTGAGACCATCCCTGACTATCCATGGGAAAGCTGTATCACCCTGGGCGACTCCTGGTACAGCACAGGTCCGGGGGAACATTACAAATCAACGAACTGGGTCATCCACACACTGATAAATATAGTAGCCAAAGGCGGTAATTTCCTGCTGGGCATTGGTCCTGACAAAACCGGTGAACTCGTGCCCACGGTATATGAGAGGCTGAAGGAAATAGGCGCATGGACGAAATTGAACGGCGAGGCTGTTTACAACAGCCGTCCGCTTGCCCCTTACCAGGCAAACAACATCTGTTTCACACAAAGTAATGATGGCAAAACAAGGTATATGTTTTACATGGTAAAGGAAAATGACCCCCTCCCCGCCACCGTTGAGCTGCCTGCAGGGTTCGCCGGGAAAGCTCGTGAAATAAGGGTACCCGGACATCCGCAGTCATTGAAGATTCAAACGAAACAGGGAAAGAAAATGGTGGTGCTTCCAAAATCACTCCTGGAGGAAATGTCAACGACACCTGCGATCGTATTCAGTGTTAAAACCTCTGATTAAATTCTATGAAAAAAATTGCTTTACTCGCAGCCTGCCTGTGTTTTGCCGTTTTGCAATCCCCGGGGCAGAAAAACAGCCCGGTTTCAGGGAAGGTTTTCTGGAAAGAAGATTTTTCATCAGGGAAAATGCCCGAAGGATGGGTCAGCAAAGCCGTCAACGACAGCAACGTGGTATGGGAATGTACCAACCAGCCCTTCCCGGGTACCTATGGGCGTGATCAGCAGGCTCCGCCCATTGCCTCAAAAAGCGGGGGCTTTCATATGCAGTTTGCGCCTGCAGTAAGGGTCGACAAGCTATATCGCAAGTGGGAAAAGAAAGGCATCTGGCCGGATGCGTATTTTCAGACTTCAGCCATCGATTGTTCAGGAAAAACCTCGGTGGTGCTCACGTTCATGCAAAATTTCATGTGGAACGACTGGGGTAAGGTAAGGGCCGATGGAGGTTTATTTGTGGGTATATCAAACAATGGCGCCGACTGGAAGGAATATGAAGTGCGACAGGGGATTGGATCTGAAGCGGATTGCCCCAATCCCATGCAGGTGGAACTGAACATCACCCAGACCGCTGCTCAGCAGAAGACCGTATACCGGAGGTTTTACTGGAAAGGGAGTTACGAGTGGTACTGGCTGGTCGATGACATCCAGCTTGCCGAAGCCCTGCCGGCCGACTTGCTGGCTTCGTCACTTGCTTCCCATAAACAAACCGGCAATTCGTTTTCAACCGCTGATGAGTTCAGGTTTAAAGTTGTAAACCTGGGTTCAACCTCCATTAAAAAACCCTTTGACTGCTGGCTTAAGATCGATAGCAGGGAACCGGTAAAGGTCAATGTGCCATTCAATGATAAACATGTCCTGGGTATCATCGATACGGTTGTGGTTGCATTTCCTCCTGCCGACCTTACTGATTACGGCATTCACAGGATAAAATTTTACACCTCCCTTCCAGAAGATGAACGAAAGGAAAATGATACCCTGTCCATGGAATTGTATTCCCGGGCATACCAGTTGGGAACAGTTACAGGGTTCACCTGGTCAGGAGAGACTTTCACTTTCGAATGCAATCATGCCCGTGTGCAGGTCGAATTTTACAGGGATGATATCTTCAGGATACGGATGGCTTACGACGGCATTTTTACAAACCCAGCAGGGGACGATATTGTGATCCATCAGCCTTCTGGAAATGTTAAAGTGCAATTTTTGGAAAAAGAAGGGTATTTCCTGATGACCTCATCCGCAGTTGCTCTTCGTGCCTACACCAAGCCCCTGCGATTCGCAATGTATAAACCCGATAACAAGACGCTCGTTTGGGAAGAAACCAGCGGGCTGACCTATGGAAAGGAAACAGTACAATACCTGGGCCGGGGTAAAAACGAATATTTTTATGGTGGCGGAATGCAGAACGGCAGGTTTTCTCACAGGGACAAAACAATTTTGCTGCGCATCGACTGGAACTGGGAGGAAGGGGGTGCTCCCAATCCTGCTCCTTTTTACATGAGTACAAACGGCTACGGGGCGTTACGAAATACATATGCACCCGGGGAATATGCGTTTAAAGACACTGTTAAACTGTCGCATACCGAAGCCCGCTTTGATTGTTATTATTTTGCCGGCGGATCACTGAAGGAGATCCTTAACGCCTATACCGATATTTCCGGCAAGCCGTTTCTTCCACCGCGCTGGGCGCTGGGCATGGGCGATGCGAACTGCTATAACCGGGGGGCCGGGAAAGGCCACAACACCAGCGGCCACAATGGGACGACACCTGATGTTATTTCACTGATTGCCGACCAGTATATTGCCAACGACATGCCGCGCGGCTGGATACTCCCCAACGACGGCTATGGCTGCGGCTATACCAAACTGGATTCGGTAATTGTCGAATTGCGTAAAAGAGGATTTCATACCGGCCTCTGGACCGAGAACGGGGTTGAAAAGATCGCCCGGGAAGTGGGTCAGTATGGCAGCCGCTTATGTAAACTGGATGTGGCCTGGGTAGGCGAAGGGTATAAATTTGCCATAGACGGATGCCGGGCAGCATACCAAGGGATTGAGAACAACAGCGATGCCCGCGGTTTTGTATGGTCGGTATGCGGCTGGGCAGGCACCCAGCGTAATGCGGTTGTATGGACCGGTGACCAGAAAGGAAGCTGGGATTATATCCGCTGGCATATCCCGACTGTTACCGGCTCGGGGCTTTCGGCTCTGAACTGCGCTACCGGCGACGTCGACGGTATCTTTGCAGGAAGCGACAAAACCTTCACCCGCGACCTGCAGTGGAAATGTTTTACCCCGGTGTTCATGTCCATGTCGGGCTGGGCTCCGAAAGATAAGCAGCCTTATATTTATGGCGAACCCTTTACCTCTATCAACCGCAAATACCTGCGATTGAAACTTCGGCTTACACCCTATATGTACAGCCTCTGCCATGAGGCCAGTGAAACAGGCGTCCCTGCTGTGCGTGCGCTGGTCCTTGAGTATCCCGATGACCCGGTAGCTCCGGGAACAGCCACCCGCTACCAGTTCCTGCTGGGAAAAAATTTCCTTGTAGCCCCGGTTTATCGTGATGAAGAAAAACGCGACAGCATTTACCTGCCCGGGGGCAAATGGTTCGATTACTGGGATGGGAAAGTTTATGAAGGAAAAACCTGGTTAAGCGCTTATCCGGCCCCTCTGGAGAAATTACCAGTTTTCGTGAGGGCGGGCTCAATAATTCCCATGTACCAGCAAATGAATTACGACAATGAACGTCCTGCAGATACTCTTACGCTCGATGTCTATCCCGGACCGGGAGCTGAGTTCACGATGTTTGAGGATGAAGGCTCCAACCGTGAATACAGGGAAGGAAAGTTTACGCTTACCCATCTCTCAGCCTCATGCGATGCTTCAAACAGGGTCACCGAAATTAATGTTGGCCCTGCAAAAGGGGATTACAAAGGGAAACTGCAGTCCAGGGCTTATGTAATCGAGGTTCACAGTTCTGTTGTTCCGAAACAGGTGTTGATCCCGGGCATTAAAATCCGAAAATGCAAATCCGCCGAAAATTACAATAAAACTCCAAAGGGCTGGTACTTCAGTGAATATGAGAAAAACGGGGTGATCTTCATTAAAACACCTGTAATGACTACCGACGGTGATCTGAAGATTGGCCTGAAGTACTGAATACGAAATCCCTTACCTTTGTCTTTCTTAATCATCTGAAGGTCATGAATAAATTCTCTCTCTTCGGTATTATTATAGTTCAGATCGCCCTGATCTGTTATTCCATTTCAATAATCACAGAGCAGAGGAAAAGGCTGGTCTCCGGGATAGTGCTCTCATTCCTGACTGCAGGCGTTGTATTTGACATCATTGCCACTACCTTTATGATACTGGGCTCAAGCCGGGGATTCTTTACACTGCATGGAATACTCGGTTATTCATCCTTGCTGGGGATGTTTGTCGACTCGGTGATTATCCTGAGATTTTACCGCTTCAATCCCCGGGGGACTATTGTTTCCCGCTCCATCCACCTGTATTCCCGCTTGGCTTATATATGGTGGATTGCCGCATATATTACAGGCGCATTGCTGGTAGCACTGCGTCATGTGTGATTGAAGGGAAAAACGACCTGTTGCTTGGCCCGGTCTTCCACCCCCGAAGTAACATTCTTCAGAGCGCTTTGCGATGCTGATAAACGTTTAAATTTAAAATATGAACTGTCATGAAAAAGAAAATACATCAAGTCCCCGTTTTAAGAATTCTCCAGATCCTTATCATTATGCTTACCATAAACTCAACAGCGTATTCAAAAACTAAAGCTTCCGCCATTAAAGAAGAAACCGTCACATACAAAACCGATGGAATTACTTGTACCGGGTTTATTGCCTGGGATGAAAACATTAAAGGGAAACGGCCGGTTGTTCTCGTTGTTCACGAATGGTGGGGGCTGAACGATTATGCAAAAATGCGGACAAGAAAACTGGCAGAACTTGGCTACTTTGCCATGGCTGTCGACATGTTTGGCAACGGGAGAATTGCGGCTGATCCAAAGGAAGCACAGGAATGTACCAGGCCTTTCTACAATAATCCGCAATTGTCAAAAAGCCGGCTTGACGCCGCAATTAATAAAATTAAAGAATTCCCTCTGGCTGACCCCGGTAATATAGCAGCAATAGGGTATTGTTTTGGAGGGTCGGTAGTGCTAAACTCAGCAAAGCTGGGTGCCGTCCTTAAGGGTGTCGTAAGTTTCCATGGAGGTCTCGGAGGCGCACCGGTCATCAAATCCTTTTTGAAAGCCAAAATACTTGTATGCCAAGGAGGAAGTGACCAGTCTGTTTCACAGCATGATGTTGATGCATTCAGGCATCAGATGGATTCCATTGGTGCTGATTATACCTTTAAAGTATATCCAAATGCGACGCATGCCTTTAGCAACCCGGATGCGACTATGCTGGGGAAAAAATTCAATCTTCCTATTGAATATAATGCAACAGCGGATCATGATTCGTGGAAGGACATGGAAGAATTTTTAAAACGGCTGTTCAGGAAATAAATTTGCAGGGATTTTGGGAGAGGTTATTTTTTTTGCATTCAGCGTCTCTTTAGGTTACCTTTGGACCGACCCCCTTAATGTTTCAAATGAACATGTCCATGCGGGCAAAAACCGGGCATCTCCACTTTGAGACCCTGCTCGGAATAGATATCGGTTCGGTTAGTATTTCTTTTGTCGAGATGGATCTGTCGGGTAAGATCCTGAAAACCCTTTACCTTTTTCACAAAGGACAGATACGGGAATGTCTCAGGTCAGCCACTCAGCAACTTGACATGGCAAGTCTTCGCGGAATTGCTGTTTGTGCCTCTCCGTGTTTTGACCCTGCTTTGGTTAATCAGTACAATCCCCAGCTTGCCCTTATAAAAGCCACAAAACTGCTATCCAGCCAGGCAAGGTCAGTTTTGCTGGTAGGAGCTGAGAAATTCATGCTGATCAAATTTGATGAAAAAGGAAACTTTGAATCAGCCAGGTCAAACTCCTCCTGTGCGGCCGGAACGGGAAGTTTTCTCGATCAGCAGGCTTTCAGGCTTAACCTCTCTGGCGTTGAAGAACTTTGTGAAATCGCATTAAGAAACAAGGGTCCCATTCCCGATATTGCATCCCGTTGCTCGGTATTTGCTAAAACAGATCTCATCCATGCCCAGCAGAGGGGCTATTCCCTTGAAGCCATCTGCGACAGCCTGTGCAAGGGTCTTGCTATAAACATCGTGGATACATTATTCAACCAGGAAGGACCAGTTTCTCCTGTGTTTTTTGCTGGTGGAGTCTCTAAAAATGCCGCAGTGATAAGGCACCTGGAAGATCTTCTAAACACCAGGTTTTTAATGCATGAATACTCTCATAGTTCAGGTGCCTTCGGCGCTTGTCATTTATGGCTTCACGAAAAAAATATTCCTGCTGCGAAACAGATCGCTTCACTGGATGAGGTTTTGCTTCCTGATATGACTGGCAAAACATATTTCTTTCCCCCACTTGCTTTAAGGCTTTCAGGATACCCCGATTTCAAAGGTGAAAATTCATGGAGTTTTAAACCTGTTGTTTCTTCCCACCCTGCGGATGTCCAGGTTGATCTTTATGCTTCCTTGCCAAAAGGAAAGAAATTTGAATCCTTCCTGGGAATCGATATCGGGTCAACAAGCACAAAAGCGATGATTACAGGCACAGACCGCAAGCCGGTTGCCGGTTTTTATATCTATACTGCAGGCAAACCGGCAGAAGCCGTCCAATCCATTTTTGAAGCTATTGATGAAATGATAAAAAGACTGGGGTTCAACATAAATTTCAATGGTGTTGGGACTACCGGGTCAGGAAGGAAGTTCATTGGAAAGATCATCCGTGCCGACATGGTTGTCGATGAAATTACAGCACATGCAAGGGCGGCCTGGGAACTGAATCCCAAAACGGATACAATTATTGAGATCGGCGGACAGGATTCCAAGTTTACACTGATGCATGAAGGAATTGTTACTTTTTCGCAGATGAATGCTGTTTGTGCAGCCGGTACAGGCAGCTTCCTGGAGGAACAGGCAGGTAAGTTAGGTTGCAAGCTGAATGATTATTCCAAGCGGACAGAGGGGGTTTCAGCTCCCCTGGCGAGTGACCGTTGTACCGTTTTTATGGAACGTGATACGAATCAGCTTCTGAATAATGGGTATACGGTGGATGAGATCCTGGCTACGATCCTTCATTCAGTTACTGAAAATTACCTGAAAAAAGTTGCCATTGAAGGATCCGTTGGAGATCAGATCTGTTTTCAGGGAGCAACGGCAAAAAACAAATCGCTGGTTGCAGCATTTGAACAAAGGCTCAGGAAAAAAATATTTGTTTCACCTTATTGCCATCTTACCGGTGCATTAGGGGTAGCTCTCCTGCTCGGGGAAGAGAACAAGCTTCATTCAACTTTCAGAGGCCTTGGTTTCTTTAAGGAAACGCTTGAAATTCATTCTGAGAGGTGCACCATTTGCGCAAACAATTGTCACATCAGCCTGGCTAATATAAATGGGGAAGAGGAAGCCTACGGGTTTCTCTGCGGCAGGGATTATGCAACTAAAAAACATGTCATCCTTGATTCCAAAGTTTTTAACCTACTTGAACAAAGGGCAAAAATATTTCACGCAGCTCAGCCTAAAACTTTCAGCTACGAAATCATAATCGGATTGCCGGCTTCACTGCATCTGTTTGAGGAATTAATCCTCTGGAAACGATTTTTTGGAAATCTATCCCTTCGCACCATTACCAGTGAGAATTATCCCGATCCTGTAAAAGCAGGTAAACGGATCTCCGGAGCAGAGTTTTGTGCCCCAATTGATTCTGTGCATGGGCATGTGGCCTGGCTGGCCGATAAAGCAGATTTTATTTTCCTTCCGATTTCCCTTGAAACAAGGGAAAAAGCAGGGTATTCCGAAAGCTTTTATTGCTATTATACCCAGTATTCGGCTTCCCTGGTCTATACAATGAAAGACAAGCGGATCTCCGGCAAAATGGTCTCTCCTGTACTGAATTTCTCGAAAGGGAACCGGCATATAATCAAACAGCTTACTCAATGTCTCCAACCTATCCTTGGATCAGTTATAAATTCTGCTAAAGTCAAAACGGCATACGAAGAGGCTTTGCTGTTTTCACACGAACGAAAGAAAAAATTGGGGGCCCTCTTTAAAACTGAATTCCAGCCAGAAGACGGTATTTCGGTTATTTTATTGGGAAGGCCCTATGTTGTACTTTCAAAATGGATGAATAAAGGCATCCCGGATATTTTTGCCGGGATGGGGATTAAAGCCTTTTTCCAGGACATGGTTGATCCGGATGAATTGCAAGCCGAAGAAACTGAAGTATTAATTCAGAAAATTCCATGGTACTATGCTTCTAAGATCCTCGAAACAGCAACAACAGCAGCCACTACCCGGAATATCTATCCTGTACTGATCACTGCATTCAAATGTGCACCTGATGCATTTATCATAGAATATTTCAAGAAATTGCTTAATGACTATCAAAAACCTTACCTCATCCTCCAGATCGATGAACATGATTCGAATGTAGGGTATGAAACCAGGATAGAAGCTGCAATAAGGTCTTTCAGGAATCATGCAGCCTTGAACCCGAAGATCCCTCAACTGAAATCACCGGCCTTATTGCCTCATCTTGAAACAAGGATCAATGGCAAGACCCTGTTATTCCCTAACTGGGATAAGCTCGTAACGCCTCTCCTCGTTGCTAATTTAAGGCGGGGTGGCATCGATGCCCGCCTGATGCAATCCAGTGAATTGATCATTAAAAAGAGCATGGCATACAATACCGGGCAATGCCTTCCCGTGAACATTGTTGCCCAGGAATTTATAGATTATGTTGAACAGAACAACCTCCATCCTGAGCATAGTATGCTCTGGATGACCAAATGCTACATCACATGCAATCTCAGGCTTTATCCTTTTTATATAAAAAACCTGCTTGAGGCTTATGGTCATGGGTTTGAAAAAGCATCAGTTTATTTCGGGGAATTAACCCATCTTGAAATTGCATACAGTACCAGTTACTATGCGTATTTTGCTTACCTGCTGGGCGGACTGATCCGAAAGCTCGGATGCAAAATAAGACCTTATGAAACCATCAGTGGAGCTACTGATAACGCTATCGAAAAAAGTATCCATATCCTGGAAAAGGCCTTTCTCGGGAAGCGTCCGATGGATGATGCTGTAACCGAAGCAATATCACTTTTCGACAGCATTGAGAGGAAAGCTGGGAACAAACCGCTTGTTGCTATTTTTGGTGATCTTTATGTGAGGGACAACGATATCATGAACCAGAACCTGATCCGTGATATTGAGGAGAATGGAGGCGAAGTGATAACAACACCCTATACCGACCTTGTTAAAATAAACATTGAAAATCAAATACGCCGTGCTATGGCACGTGGCGATTATTTCAAAACCGGTCTTTACAGGGTGATGATCT
Organism: Bacteroidota bacterium; assembly: GCA_026391755.1. GTDB lineage: Bacteria > Bacteroidota > Bacteroidia > Bacteroidales > FEN-979 > CAIRDP01. Next base: position 1,332 of record JAPLDN010000266.1, on the reverse strand, counting down.
CAACCATCAGGATTTTTGAAGACAGGTATTATAAGCAGTTCAAAAAATATCTGGGAAACAAACCCGTCGTAAACCCCTTGCAACTTGAAAAGAACCTGGTGAAATTCCACATAAGCCCTTTACATTCCGGTGAATCTTACGAAAACATATTGAAGATCTTTTATATCCTCGAGAATTACCCTGAAATCTCGCTTTTTGTCCAAACCAATCCGGCTTTTTGCTGTCCTGCCATGGTAACGGAAGCGATGGCCCGGGAAATCAGGAGAATTACAGGAATACCAGTCGTAACACTGACTTACGATGGCACCAGCGGCAATAAGAATGATGTTGTTATCTCGTACCTTAAGTCAGCTTTGCATCAAGAGTGATCTCCACTGCTTTCAGGGCTTGTGAAACGGGGCAGTTGATCTTTGCCGAATTCGCAAATTCAAGAAACTTATCCACGCTGATTCCTGGTACATTGCCTGTAAGATTAAGCTGGATATTGTTTATTTCGAAGTGATCGGCCACGAATTCAATGTTAACTGCAGCATCCACCTTCAGTTCGGTGGGGATATAACCTGCAGCTGTGAGTGCAAAGCTCAATGCCATGGCATAGCAGCCGGCATGGGCGGCGGCAATCAATTCCTCGGGGTTGGTCCCGGCTATACCGTCTTCGTTTTTGAACCTTGTGTTGAATGAATAGGGAGTATTGTTAAGCACTCCGCTGGTCGATTGAAGGACTCCTCTGCCCTCCATCCCGTTTCCACGCCAGATGGCGGTTGATCTACGTTTCATATTTTTTTGTTTTAAGCAATATTTCAGGCTAAGGTGATTTTATTTTTAATTGTGATTACTTTCATTAAATGAAAACTTCTTCCAAAAAAGGGCTATAGCTTTTTCAGTATTTTTTTAAACTCGGTGGAATTCCTGTTGTCGAATTTTATTACATAAACCCCGGCAGGTAAACTTCCCGTTTGCACCTTGTTTGTTCCCGATAAAAGTCCTTTAAGTACAACCTGGCCCATTGTATTGAGTATTTCAAAGCTTGTTGGTTCTTTACTACTTCCTGTTTCAATGGTAAGCTCATAAGTCACCGGATTCGGGTATGCTTTTAAATCGCTGATGCTCTCAGCAGGGTCAGTCCCTGTAAGATCGACATTGATGATATTTGAAGAATCCGAGCTGCAACTGGAAATGCTTACAATAACATAATATGCCCCGTTCTGGGTTACATTATATGTCTGACTTGTTGCACCTGTGATCAGGCCGGCCTGACTATACCACTGGTTCCCCTGAGGTGCATCTGAATGTAAAACATGCCCGTTTTGTGCAATTGTCGGAGTCGGTGGT